>DATHNU010000827.1:0-6365 GCA_035485695.1 Reyranella sp.
GTCGATGGCGTAGTTCTTCTGGCTGAGCCGCGTGTAGTGCTGCACCACCTGCGGCTCGCTAAGCCCCGGCAGGCCGATCTCGCCGCTGCGGCGCAGGACGATCAGGCGATCCTTGACCTTCGGCGGCTCCGGCAGGTCGACGCCGCAGCGGCCGGGCTGGCCCATTTCGAAGATCAGCGGCTCCTCGATCTGCAAGGCGCGATTGCCCGTGAAGGTGCCGGGCGCCGGCGCGGCCGTCGTGTCGACGGCTGCGCCGCCGATACGACCTTGCGAGCGGTCGAACGACTGGACCATCACAGCACCTCTTTCAGGCCAGCGACCAGCGGAGCCATGCCGTGCTCCGTCGAGGTCTCGGTCGCGGCCAGCAGGAGCAGGTTCTCGACCGCGGGATCGTCCGGGATCAGGCGCGAGACGGGCACACCCGCCAGGATGCGTCGGGCGGCCAGCGCCTCGACCACGGGCGCGGCGGGCTTGGGCAGGCGCAGCGTGAATTCATTGAAAAAGCTGGCGTTCAACAGTTTAACGCCCGGCACCGCCGAGAATCGGTCGGCGAGTTCGCTCGCCTTGGCATGGTTGATCTCGGCCAGGCGCGTGAAACCTGCCTCGCCCAACAAGGTGAGATGCACGGTGAAAGCCAGTGCGCAGAGGCCGGCATTGGTGCAGATGTTGGAGGTCGCCTTCTCGCGCCGGATGTGCTGCGCGCGCGTCGACAGCGTCAGCACGAAGCCGCGCTTGCCGTCGGCGTCGACGGTCTCGCCGACCAGCCGGCCCGGCATCTGGCGCACGTACTTGTCGCGCGTGGCGAACAGCCCGACATAGGGGCCACCGAAGCCCAGCCCGTTGCCGATCGACTGGCCCTCGCAGACCACGATGTCGGCGCCCATCTCGCCCGGCGGCTTGATGAGGCCGAGCGAGACAACCTCGGTCACCACCACGATCAGGAGCGCGCCCGCGGCATGGCAGGCGGCGGCGCGCTTGGCGAAATCGCACACATGGCCGAAGAAGCTCGGGTTCTGCACGACGACGCAGGACGTCTCCTTGTCGACCTGGGCGATCAGGTCCTCGAGACCTTCGGGATCGGCCTTGCCCGCGACGGCACTGAAACCTTCCCAGTGCGCCGCGGTCTCGATGATGCGGCGATATTGCGGATGCAGGCCACCCGAGATCAGCGCCTTGTGGCGGCGCGTGATGCGGTTGGCCATCAGCACGGCTTCGGATGCGCCGGTCGAGCCGTCATACATCGAGGCGTTGGCCACCTCCATGCCGGTGAGCAGGCTTACCTGGGTCTGGAACTCGAACAGGTATTGCAGCGTGCCTTGCGTGATCTCGGGCTGGTAGGGCGTGTAGGAGGTCAAGAACTCGCCGCGCTGGATCATGTAGTCGACGGTCGACGGCACATGATGGCGATAGGCGCCGGCGCCGATGAAAAACGGCACCGAGGATGGCGACAGGTTCTTGGCGGCATAGGCCTGGAAGGCGCGCTCGACCTCGAGCTCGCCCTGGTGATCGGGTAATCCGCCAACCTTGGCGGCCAGCCGCGCCGAGGCGGGCACGTCCTCGAACAGCTCGTCGACCGACTTGGCGCCGATGGCCGCCAGCATGTCGCGGCGGTCGGTGGCGGTGAGGGGAAGATAGCGCATGGCTAGCCTTTCTCAGCCCAGGCTTTTCACGAACGCCTCGTAGGCGGCCTGGTCCATCAGACCGTCGAGCTCGCTCTTGTCCGAGAGTTTCAGTTTGAAGAACCAGCCCTTGCCCATCGGCTCGGCGTTGACGTCGCCCGGGGAGTCGGCGAGGGCTGCGTTGGCCTCAGTCACTTCGCCCGATACCGGGGCGTAGATGTCTGACGCCGCCTTCACCGATTCGACCACGGCGCAGGCCTCGCCCTTGGCGACCTTGCGGCCGGCCTTGGGCACGTCGACGAACACGACGTCGCCCAACTGCTCCTGGGCATACTGGGTGATGCCGATCGTGCCGAGGTCGCCTTCGACGCTGATCCACTCGTGTTCCTGGCTGTATTTGACGCTGGCCATCCAAAGCTCCTATCCGCGGTAGTAGGTGTGTTTGACGAAAGGCATGGCCACGATCTCGGCCGGCACAGGATTGCCGCGCACGAGAAGCTCGACCATGGTGCCGTTGGCTGAGTGGGCTCGCTCGAGGTAGCCCATGGCGATGGCGCGCCCGAGCGTCGGCGCGAAGCCGCCCGACGTGACCCTGCCGACGATTTTGCCGCCGATCACGATCTCCGCGCCTTCGCGCGCGATCGCCTTGCCTTCGGGGAGAAGACCGACCCGCTTGCGAGGCGCCCCGCCGGCGATCTGCTTCTGGACGATCGCGGCGCCCGGAAAGCCGCCTTGCGCACGGCGCTCCTTGCCGATGCTCCACAGCAGGACGGCCTCGATGGGCGTGGTCGTGGTGTCGATATCGTGGCCATAGAGGCAGAGACCGGCTTCGAGGCGCAGCGAATCGCGCGCGCCGAGGCCGATCGGCTTGACCTCCGGCTGGGCCAGAAGCCTGCGCGCGATGGGATCGGTGGCATCGGCCGGCGTCGAGATCTCGAAGCCGTCGCAGCCGGTGTAGCCGGAACGCGTGACGTAGCAGCGCGCGCCGTCGATCACGACGAAGGCGCCGGTCATGAATTTCAGGCCGGCGACCTGGGGGGCGAGCCGCGCCAGCGCCTGCACGGCCAACGGGCCCTGCAGGGCCAAAAGCCCGCGGGAGAACATCGGCTCGACCTCGCAGGCCGCCGCGAGGTGCTTCTGCAGGTGCGCAAGGTCGTCGTCCTTGCAGGCGGCGTTGACCACCAGCAGGAGATGGTCGTCGGTGCTGGTCACCATCAGATCGTCGAGGATGCCGCCGCTATCGTTGGTGAACTGGGTGTAGCGCTGCTGGCCGGGTTCGAGGCCCGCAATGTCGGCCGGCACCAAAGACTCCAGCGCCTTCGCCGCGTTGTGGCCGGGCCGGGCGGTGAGCCGCACCTGACCCATGTGCGAGACATCGAACAGACCAGCCGCGGTCCGGGTCTGGGCGTGCTCGGCCAAGATGCCGGTGGGGTATTGCACCGGCATCTCGTATCCGGCGAACGGCACGATGCGCGCGCCAAGCTCGCGATGCAGCGCGTAAAGCGGCGTGCGCTTGAGGGGGCCGGCGGATGTTTCGGTCAAAAAGGTCTCTCCAGAGTCGCAGATCACGACGCAAAGACTGCGCCGCTTGCGACCCCCTCTGTCCGGAGACCTGAAAGATTCGCCGGCGAACCGGCTTACTTCGTCGGTGGGTGCCTGCCTGGGCAGGCCGGCACCACTTTCCAGAGACCCATCCTCCTGCGGTCCGTTTGCCTGAGAGTTTCCGGGGTCGGTTGCTCCTTCGGCGCCGCCCCCTTCTCGTTCAGCAAGCGAGGCGGTCTCTCCCACAGGGATCGTCTGGGTGCGCCGACCATAGGGACTGCCCCCCGCCCCGTCCACGGGGAAAAGCCCGGAAAATGGGCCTGTTTCGTTTCTTCTTGCAATTAAGTGATTGCTCACTTATTAAGTGAGCACATACTCACTTATGGAGGTCCCGATGTTCATCCGCCGTGCCTTCACCGTCTTCCTCGAGGTGCAGAGCGAGGCCGCGCCGCCTGCCGCTGCCCTTGCCGACTGGACACTGGACTGGCGCTGGTTCTGCGAGCCTGTGGAGGAGGCGACTTTGCCAAGTGAGCGCTCCCTCATAGACTGGCCGGCATGGGCAAGGCCGAAGACACCAAGGCGCGGGTCGAGCGCGCCGCGCTGACCCTGTTCGTGGCGCGCGGCGTGGCCGAGACCACGACCAAGGAAATCGCCATGGCGGCGTCGATCGCCGAAGGCACGATCTACCGCTACTTCCCGAGCAAGGAGCGGCTGGCGCTGGATCTTTTCCTGCGCCACCACCGCGCGCTGGCCGAGGCGCTGGGCGAAGCGCAGCGCTCCGCCAAGGGCCTGCGCGTCAAGATCGACGCCATCGTGGGCTGCTACTGCGATTGGGCGGACCGCGACTGGACGCTGTTCGCCTATCACCTGCTGAACCAGCATTCCTTCCTGATCCAGGTGCCCGACGACACGCCCAACCCGGTGAACGTGGTGCGCGAGGTGATCGCCCAGGCGATGAAGGCGGGCGAGATCCCCCGCCGCAACGTCGACCTCGCCGCCGCCTCGGCGATCGGCGTCGTGCTGCAGGCCGCCACCTACAAGGTCTATGGCCGCTTCACGGGCGAGCTCTCGGCCCATCGCCGCTTCTTCGCCGACGCGGCTTGGGCGGTGCTGGCGATCAAGGAGCCACGGAAAAGCGAGGCAGCAGCGTAGAGTGGTGTATTATTGACCGATGAACGCCCGTCCTACAGACGCTTTGGATAGAGCGATCGGCCGCATCGTCGACACGATGCAGCCGGAGGCGATCTACCTGTTCGGCAGCCATGCCCGAGGCGATGCCGGCGCAGACAGCGACTACGACTTGCTTGTCATAGTTCCCGACGACGCGCCGAATGGTTTGCATTTACTTGAAGAGACAGCACGCGTGCCACGGGATCCAGGGATAGCACTCGACATTGTTCCCTGCCGTCGCAGCGCTTTCGAACGCCGGCGCAATGATGTCGGCACCCTAAGTTATCTCGCCACCCACGAAGGCCGCCTGGTCTATGGCCGCTGAAGCTGCTGCAAGTTGGCTCAAGATCGTGGATGAGGACTTGCGGCAAGTCGTCAACAATCTTCAGGGGCCACTGCCATCGGCCGCCGGCGCTGCCTATCATTGCCAGCAGGCCGCAGAGAAATTGGTGAAGGCTGCTCTTGTTCAAGCAGGTTTAGCTTTTCCGAAGACGCACGATATAGCGGCTCTCGTCGGCCTGTTGCCGGCAAATCATCGCTTGAAGGAAAAATTCAGAAGCTTCGAGAAGCTTACGCCGTTCGGCGTCGCCTATCGTTATCCCGCTGAAGATGAATGGGCAGTCCCGTCCGCCGAAGCAATTGAGACATGGAGGAGAGAAATCGAAACTGTCCGCTCGATGTTTTGACTTCCCTCAGCCATCTCGCGCCATTGCCGTGAAGGCCTGGGCGAAGGCCTCGCGCGAGCCGGCGAGGCCGGTTTCATTGAAGATGTCGGCGGTCAGCGACTGCACCGATGCCTCGTCGATCCGCACGCCGTTGTTGGTGAGGAAGGTCCGCGCCGCCGCCACCGCCTCGTCCATCGCCCCGCCCGCCTTGTAGAGCCGGTAATAGTCGGGATGGCCGCCGCGGCCCAGTGCCTCGGCGATGACGTCGGTGAAGTTCACCACCTTCAAGGGATAGACCGCCTCGGCGCCAGCCAGTGCGCGGTGGCAGGAATGATACATGGTGACGATGGTGTCGGCGCCGGCCGCCACCGCGCCTTCGGCCAGCCGGCGATGGATCGCCTGCTCGCGCTCCTTGAACTTGGCGGCCTGGCCGCCGCAGGCATAGGAGAAGCCGGAATCCTGCTCGAGCTCGAGCAGTTCGAGATTGGGCACCGCGCGCAAGAGCCTGGCGATGCTCGCTACCGTGGCGCCGATACCCAGATGCTCGTGGATGACCACGCGGCGCCTCGGCTGATCGGCCACGAATCGCATCTTCAGCGCGTCGAGGTTGGCGGCCAGAAATTCGCTGATATGGCCCAGGTCGAACGACGGTTCCTCGACGTCCTTCTCCAGCTCGTCGAAATTCTTGGTGCAGGTCGGGCACCAGGTCAGCACCTTGGAGGCACCTGACTGGCCGAAGCGCTGGAAGGTGCGATGGCCCATGCGCTCATAGGTCGGCAGGTCGGCCTCTTGAAATTGGTAGACGCCGCAGCAATGGGCGGTGCCGCCGACCACGTCGAAGTCGAGCTCGAGCGCGTCGAGGATATCCATGACGTTCAGCACGATGTGCGGCGTGCGCAGCACGTTGCAGCCGGTATAGAACAGCACGTCGGCGGTCCGCCGCTCGGCCGGCGCCAGGATCTTCTTCAGTGTCTCCGACGGCAGCTGCATGCTGGCGAGCAGCCGCACCGCCTGCGCCATGTGGCGGAAGCGGCCGGCGGCATTGGCGGCGCCCTCTTCGCGCGGGCGGGTCGCCTCGAGCGCCTTCATCTTGGCGATGGTCACCCATTGGCGGACATTGATGTCCTCCGGGCAGGCGGCGCTGCAGCGGGCGCTGCCGTCGCAGGCGCCCAGCCATTTCTGCAGGCCGTCCGCCGGCGCACCGCCCAGGGTCAGCGCCTTGAGCTCGCCGACACGCTGTACCGCCTCGGCGGCATCGAGGCCCACCTCGCGCGCCGTCGGGCAGACCTCGAAGCACTTGCCGCAGCTCGTGCAACGGTCGGCCGCTTCGGCCGCCAGTGCCTCCAACCGTTCCGCATAGGCGCTCAAG
>DATHNU010000828.1:0-2112 GCA_035485695.1 Reyranella sp.
TGCGGCGCAAGCTCGAGGCCGGCGGCTATGTCGAGGTCAAGACGCCGCAGCTCAACGACCGCAGGCTGTGGGAGGCGTCGGGCCACTGGGAGAAGTTCCGCGAGAACATGTATCTCAGCGAGAACGAGGAAGGCCTGCGCGAGTTCGTTGCCGATCCGGACAAGCGCATCTTCGCGCTGAAGCCGATGAACTGCCCGTGCCACATCCAGGTCTTCAATCAGGGGCTGCGCAGCTACCGCGAGCTGCCGCTGCGCATCGCCGAAATGGGCTCGTGCCATCGCTTCGAGCCGTCGGGCGCCCTGCACGGCATCCTGCGCGTGCGCAACTTCACCCAAGACGACGCCCACATCTTCTGCAACGAGGAGCAGATCGAGAGCGAGACGATCCGTTTCTGCAAGCTCTTGGGCGAGGTCTACCGCGACCTGGGCTTCGAGTACTTCGTGAAATTCGCCGACCGCCCGCCGACGCGCATTGGTTCCGATGCCGTCTGGGACCAGGCCGAGGGTGCCCTGAAGTCGGCCTCGAAGGCCGCGGGCCTCGAGCTGATCCTCAATCCGGGCGAGGGTGCGTTCTACGGTCCCAAGCTGGAATTCGTCCTGCGCGATGCCATCGGCCGCGACTGGCAGTGCGGCACCCTGCAGGTCGATTTCATGCTGCCCGAGCGGCTGGGCGCCAGCTATGTCGCCGAGGACGGGTCGCGCAAGGTTCCGGTGATGCTGCACCGCGCCATCTTCGGCAGCTTCGAACGCATGATCGGTGTGCTGATCGAGCATTACGCCGGCCGTTTCCCGCTCTGGCTGGCGCCGACGCAAGCGGTGGTGGTCACGATCGTCAACGATGCCGACAGCTATGCCGGCGAGGTCGCAGCGAAACTGCGCGCCGCCGGGATGCGCGTCGAGACCGACCTGCGCAACGAGAAGATCAACTACAAGGTCCGCGAGCACTCGATGGCCCACGTGCCGCTGATCCTGGCGGTCGGCCGGCGCGACATGGAGGGCCGCACGGTGGCGGTGCGCCGCCTCGGCTCGGAAAAGCAGGAGGTCCTTGAACTCGGGGCCGCCGTCACTAAACTTTCTGAAGAGACCCGGCCGCCCTTCTAGGGCGGTCGCGGTCTCGATACCCGCCCCATCCCGGGGCTCCAACGAAGGAGAATGAAGCCATAGCCAGACCTGCTCAACAAAGCGCGCCCACCCGCGAGGGTCCGCGCGTCAACGGCGAAATCAAAGCGCCGCAAGTCCGACTGATCGACGAGAACGGCGATATGGTCGGCGTCCTCAGTACCCGCGAGGCCATCGAGATGGCCGAGGAAGCCAGTCTCGATCTGATCGAGATCTCGCCCAATGCGGTTCCGCCGGTCGCCAAGATCTCCGACTACGGCAAATACAAATACGAAGCGCAGAAGAAGGCGCACGAGGCGCGTAAGCACCAGAAGGTCATCGAGGTCAAAGAGATCAAGATGCGCCCCAACATCGACGACCACGATTACGAAGTGAAGATGCGCGCCATGAAGCGGTTCATCGAGGAAGGCGACAAGGTGAAGGTCACCCTGCGCTTCCGCGGCCGCGAGATGGTCCATTCCGAGCTCGGCCTGCAGGTATTGAACCGCGTCCGTGGCGAGATGGACCCGCTCACCAAGATCGAGTCGATGCCGCGCATGGAAGGCCGGCAGATGATCATGGTGCTGGCGCCCAAGTAGGCGCCACACCGCGGCCTTCGCTGCCTACTTCGGCTTGGGCGGCCTCAGGTGCAGCGTCACGCTGCCGGCGCTGCGTGACTGCTCGGGGTCGAAGCGGCCGTTCGCCGTCGCACCGTCTGGCCAGCGTACGCTGTAGACGGTCTCGCCGGCGAACGACATCGGTCCATCGGTCTTGCCGTCCATCCAATAGTCGCAGCGCACCGGATCGTCGGCATCGAGCTGCTGGTTCTGGCAGATCTGGTGCAGCACGTAGGGGATGAACCGTGCGCGGCCGTCCTCGGGCGCCGTGATGTAGTTGAGACCGAGGGAGCGCTTCTGGCCCTCGCAGCGCTGGATCGTGCGGACCTGCGCCGCGCCCGGCGTCGTGTGCCTGAGCCCGTCAAGGTCGGTCACGAGTCCCTCGAGCGCGCGGTCGC
>DATHNU010000829.1:0-8567 GCA_035485695.1 Reyranella sp.
CGTCCGATGGCCGCGTCCGGCTCGCCAAGATATAATTTCGTCCAGCCGCCCCAGTGCCACGCGTGTGCCAGGTTCGGGTTAAGAACAAGCGCCTGATCGACGAAGGCGGCGCCATCGTCGAGCTCCCCCACAACAAATGCGAGCGCATATCCGGCGAAGCAGAGCGCGCCAGCATCGTCCTTGCCGAATTCAACAGCCCGTCGAGCCAGCCTTCTGGTTTCGGCAACGTCCTGCTATGTGATCCAACCCTCCCCTTTGCGCCGGCAGTAACAAAACGTTGCCATGGCGTAGGCCAGGGCAAATTCGGGGTCGAGCTCGATCGCTTTCCGCCACAGTGCCAGCGCCTCGTCGTTGGCCTCACTGCTTCGATTGCGAATTTTGGCAAGCCCGCGCAGATAAGTGTCGTAGGCGTCGAGGCTCGCCGTCGGCTTGCGCATCGCACGCTCGATCTCTGCCCGATGCAGCTTCGGCTCTATCGCACCGACGACGCTCTCCGTCACCCGATCCTGTAGATCAAAAATGTCATCAAGCGCCCCGTCGAAGCGGTCCGCCCAGAGATGCGTCCCCGCCGAGGCATCGATGAGTGACGCACTGCAAAGTCGTGTTCGATCAGCCGTCTGTCCGTGAAGCCCGCAGCGACGACTACTGCGGGTTTCCGGACCCAGTCGGCACTTCGCACGATAATGGAACTGCCGCGCCGCTGAAGATGATTTAGCAGGGCGGAAACGTTGTTGGCTGACTAACCTTGCTGTTGGTAGCCTTCCGGGCTCGTCAGGAGGTGAACAATGTATGTTAGGCGAGCCGTGCCGCATCCGGCTCTCCGCGGCGTTGTCCGATCGTTCGGCGAACGACGAGGAACCCTCGGAACGACTGTTCTGACCTGGCCTCTAACGGCGCGGCCCCATCAGATCATCGACATCTACTTGGGTGACCCGTTCCGCGTTCGGATCGAAGGAGGCACCCTGCAAACTGCGCCGGAGACAGTAGTTGTGGGCCCGCAAGCATCACGTCGAATCCATATCTACGTATCGGGCGAGGTCCACATCTTCAATATCTTGCTCCAGCCCGGGGCTCTAAACAGGTTGATCGGAATCGACATGACATCTCTCATCAACGAAGGCATCGCAGCACAGGACATCTTCGGCAAACGCGCCGTCGGTTTGAACGATGCCGTACGTTCGGCGTCGGACTTTGCCTCGCGCGTCACCGCTGCGGAGCGTTGGTTTGGAAATTTGCTGGAAGGCAGCGGTGGCAAGGATGGAATCGATTTCGCATCCCGCCTTTTGCTGGCA
This sequence comes from Reyranella sp., assembly GCA_035485695.1. Lineage (GTDB taxonomy): Bacteria > Pseudomonadota > Alphaproteobacteria > Reyranellales > Reyranellaceae > Reyranella. The sequence goes on from DATHNU010000829.1 coordinate 1,293, forward strand.
ACACACGGCCGCGCCCGCATTGACTCCCTGGTCGAACGATCCGGTCTGAGTGCACGCCATTTTCAGCGCCGATTTGCTACACAAATAGGGCTTCCGCCCAAGCTTTATGCGCGGACGATCCGGTTTGACCGAGCGCTCATGGCGCACCGCCGGGACCCGACGAGGACCTGGACCGAAATTCTTCACGATGCCGGATACTTCGATCAGGCGCATTTTGTGCGCGAATGCCATGCCCTCGTCGGCGCTGCGCCGAGTCAATTCATTGGAGACTGGGACAACATCTTTTCCCTGGATGGCTGAAATATACAAGCGCGCCAGCCGTAGGCGACCCCATTGTTACTTGCCAACATGGAGGCGAGCGAACAATGAGAATTGGCCGACGTCGCTTTGTGGTCACAGCCGGGACACTCGCAACGACGACAGCTGCAGCACAATGGAGTCCGGCGCCCGCTCAAAACACGCCACAGAGCGCAGCACAGATCGGCGGCCTGGCCTATCGCAGCGTAAGTGAGCTGCGCGCCATGCTCGACACGCGACAAGTCTCCGCAGCGGAGCTGCTGGAGCAAGCAATTGCCCGGATCGTGGCGCATGACTCTCAAGTCAACGCTGTCGTGGTGCGCGACTTCGAGCGCGCACGCGCCGCCGCAACGGCAGCCGATGCTAGCCTCGCGCGCGGGGAACGTCGGCCGCTGCTTGGCCTGCCGATGACGGTGAAGGAGGCGTTCAACGTAGCGGGTCTGCCGACCACCTGGGGCATTCCAGCGTTCAAGGACTGGCACCCGACGCAGGACGCGCTCGCCGTGGCGCGGCTGAAGGCGGCGGGTGCGGTGATCTTGGGCAAGACCAACATCCCGCTCTCGATCAGCGACTGGCAGAGCTTCAATGAGGTCTATGGCACCACCAACAACCCGTGGGACCGGGCGCGCACGCCAGGCGGTTCCTCCGGCGGCTCCGCGGCGGCGGTGGCCGCCGGGTACGTTGCCCTCGAGCTCGGCTCGGACATCAACGGCTCGATCCGGCAGCCGGCGCATTGCTGCGGCATCTTCGGCCACAAGCCCAGCACCGGATTGGTACCGCTGCACGGACACGTCCCGCCCCGCGCCCCATCCACAGCCGCCGACGGGACGGTGGGGCTGGGCGTCGTCGGCCCGCTTGCGCGTACTGCCGCCGATCTGGACCTTGCGCTTGGCCTGCTTGCGGGTCCGGATGATGCCGATGGATTTGGCTATCGCCTGACTTTGCCGACGCCGCGCCATGAGCGCCTGGCCGAGTTCCGCGTCCTGCTCATCGACACTCACCCGCTGTTGCCGACCGCCTCGGCAATCCAGGACGCGCTCGACAGGGTTGGCAAAAAGCTTGGACAGGCCGGCGCGACCGTCGCGCGCACCAGTCCCTTGCTGCCCGATCTCGCGGAAGCGGCGCGGCTACACCAGAAGCTCGTGTTCGCCTTCAGCCAGGCCTTCGCGCCACCGGAGGTTTACCGCCGCGTCGAAGCCGCGGTCGCGCAGCTCTCGCCAGATGACCAGAGCCTCGCGGCATGGCGCTTACGCGCGACGATCATGAGCCATCGCGACTGGATCGCCGCCAACGCCCAGCGCGGACAGTTGCGCCAACAATGGCGCGCTCTCTTCCAAGAGTGGGACGTTGTGCTTTGTCCGCCCGCCGTGACGCCGGCGTTTCCGCACGACCACCGGCCTGACCAGAACAGCCGGGAGATCGAGATTGACGGCAAGCACTATCCCTACCGGGATCAATCAGTGTGGCCCGGCGTCGCCACTGCGCCGGGCCTGCCAGCGACTGTCGCGCCGATCGAGCTCAGCAAGGTCGGCCTGCCGATCGGTGTACAGATTGTCGGCCCATATCTCGAAGATCGGACAACGATCGCATTCGCCCGACTCCTAGAGAGGGAATTCGGTGGTTTCGTGCCCCCTCCAGGCATGGGCGGTTAGTTCAAAGACAACGAGCATCGGAACGAGATCGACATCTAAGCTTGTCGGCGTTCTAAGGTCTTGATTTCCGCTTTGCGTCAATCGCGCCGTTTTTACCTTCTGAGCATCACGTCTGGTTTACTCTCAACATCAGACGTTTCCTGGCCCGGTCGGCACTTCGCATTTGGGCCAGGATCGGAAGTTCGCCAGCCGGCAAGACTGAGCTAGAGCCAGCCCACGAACTTTAGCAGAGACCGCAGGCTGAGGAACAAAATGAGACAGCCAACCAACACCATGAGCAGGCGCGTCGGTGCAATTCGGGTCAGATAGCCGGCGAACGGCGCGCTGACGAGACCACCGAGAATGAGCGGTATGACCGGCACAAGGTCTGCGAATCCGAGCGTGAGAACAAAGGCTGCAGATGATGCGATCGTGACAAAAAATTCGGTCAAATTGACCGATCCGATCACCAACCGCGGAACGTGACCGTGGCCGATCAGAGTGCTGGTGACGATGGGTCCCCAGCCGCCGCCGCCAATGGCGTCCAACACGCCGCCAACAAACCCGAGGACCGGCATTCCGCGCTGCTGCGGCTGGGGCGGCGTGAACATATTCAACGCCCTTACCAAAATCACGACGCCCAAGAGGGCCAAGTAGGCCGCCACAAACGGCGCAATTACCTTACCGTCGATATTGACCAGAACCGTTGCCCCAAGAATGCCGCCGATCGTTCCGGGAACGACGATCCTCTTTACGATCCTCCAATCGATGTTTCGATGAGCAAAGTGGGACGCTCCCGAGGCCGCCGTGGTAAAAATTTCGGCGATATGTACCATAGCGCTCGCCTGTACAGGCGAGGTGCCAAAGCTCAACATGAACGTCGTCGCAGTGACGCCAAACGCCATGCCGAGCGCGCCGTCGATCAGTTGCGCCACCAATCCGACGGCGAAAAAAAGCCACCACTCATCCATGGAAATTGGCCTCCGGGCGATCTTACCGAAGCCGGGCAGGCTAGTGCTCACACCTGACAGTCATTCGATTATCATCCTTACTGGGGCCAATCGCAAACCTGCCAAACCGCTGACGAGAAGGCTGTCCTGCTCGATTCGATGCTGGCTTATTCCGGCAAGTACACAGTTGAAGGAGACCGGATTACGACGTGAACGCTAAGGACACCGATGCACCGTCGGCCGAGACGGCGTGCCCCTATGTCTCCTTCGGGTCAATCGCGTCGGTTTCGTGATTCCGACGTATGTCCGGTCTACCCCGGCGGATTCAATGGGTCAGCGCAACACCTTCTAATCTTGCTGGATCAGGAGGTGAGCCATGGTGACATCACGGATATGGTTCACGGCGACGCAGAAGGCCGAGCTGTGGGAGCGCTGGAAGGGCGGGTTAAGTGTTGCAGCGATCTCGCGGGCCCTGGATCGGAGGAACAGGACGGGCGTTCTGCGAATTGTGACGCTCCATGGAGGAATCGCGCCGGCGTTCCGCCGGAGAGCTTTGGCAGCGCCGCGCCGGCAACCCGTGAGAGCCAGCAAGCGCACGGCTGCGACCGCCTCGCCCTTCGGCAGCCGTTAATGCGGCTCATAGGGCGCGCTAGTCGCCCATCTGAATCCGTCCTTTGTTTCTGCCAGGAGCCCCACCATCTACTCCAGATGGCGGACCATCTGGACCCGCCCGACCGCTCTCCATAAGGGTAGTGGTGATGCCGACAGCACGTCTGTTTCCGCTATTCCTCGCCTGCTTCGCGTCGATCGGATACGAGATTGCGCTGACCCGGTTTTTTGCGGTCTCGAGCTGGTCCGAGTACGGCTACTGGATCATCTCCATTGCCATGGTGGGGCTGGCGGCCAGCGGCACGGTGGCGGCGCTGGCGGCGCGCCCGCTGGTGCGCCTGGCCCGGCCGGTCCTCGTCCTGCTGCCCGTCCTGATGATGGTCGCGGCCACCGTCGGCTGGCACTGGACGACGCTGGTGCCGTTCAATCCGCTCGAGCTGCAGAATCGGCAGTTGTGGGGCGCCCAGCTCATCAACATCGCCGAGTGCTACGCGGCGCTGTTCCCCTTCTTCTTCCTGGTCGGCCTCTATGTCTCGCTCGTCTTCGTGCTCAACGCCTCGCATATCGGCCGCGTCTATGCCGCCGACCTGGCCGGCGCCGGGCTTGGCGCCGTGGCGGTGCTGGCGCTGATGTTCCTGGCGCCGCCCTTCCAGCTGGTCACCTGCCTCCTGCCGGCGCTGGCGCTCGCGGCCTGGCTCGAGGCTCGGGCCCATGCCGCGCGCCGCTGGCTCGGCCTCCTCGCCCTCGCCGTCTTCCTGCCGTGCGAGGCGAGCCTCGCGCTGCTGAACCAGGCCAGGGTGAACGAGTTCAAGGACATCTTCGCGCCGCTCAACACGCGCGGTAGCGAGGTGCTGGCCGAGATCCGCTCGCCGAAGGGCCAGTATCTCTTGGTCGACAGCTTCGTCGAGCGCCTCGACAGCGACCTCTCCAACAATGCCGGCCGGCTGGGCGTGACGGGACTGCCGCGTGCCTTTGGTCTCTACCTCGACGGCAACCGTATCGCCGCCCTGCCGCGCGAGGGCCAGCCCGACACCGCCTACTTCGCCGCCACGCTCGATTCGCTGCCCTACGGGCTGCGGCCCGGCGCGCGCACCCTGCTGCTCGGCGCCGCCGGCGGCTTTAGGGTCCACGAGGCGCTGGGCGCCGGCGCCTCGGCCGTCGAGGTGATCGAGCCCGACACGGTGCTGCGCCGCGCGCTGGTCGCCGGTTTGGGGCCCGTCGGGCCGCTGGACGTGGCGGGCGGCCGGCGTGTGCTCGACACGAGCCCGCTGGCGCTGGCCGCGCTCGAGCACGACGCCCCCTTCGACGTCATCGACATGACGCGCGAATTCCTTGCGCAGTCGGAGACCAACCGCGCCGTGCTGGCGGTCGAGACGCTCGCCGCGCTGCTCGGCCTGCTGGCGCCGGGCGGGCTGCTCTCGCTGCCGGTGTCGATCCGCGAGTTCCCGGTCTACGCCGTGCAGGCCATGGTCGCGGCTGAGGCGGCGCTCAGCCGGGCCGGCGTCGCCGAGCCGGCGCGCCACGTCGCCATCTATCGCTCGGCCTTCAACGTGAGGTTGCTTCTGTCACCGAGCCCGATCGAGCCCGCGACCCTGGACGCGATCCGGCGCTTCTGCGACGAGCGGTCCTTCGACCTGGTCCATCTCGCCGGCCGCGATCTCGCGGGCACGCGGGTCTACAACCGCCTGCAGCTCGTGACCTTCGGCACAATGGACAAGCCGGCTACCAGCTCCGACCCGCTGCGGCTGGAGGCGGCCGCCGCGATGGCCGGCGCGGGCTCGCCGTTCCATGGCTTCTTCCAGCTCCGCCCGCCGACCCTCGACCGCCCGTTCTTCACCGGCGTCCTGCCGCTTGGCCGGCTGGGCACGATCCTCGACCGGGTCGAGCTGGTGCCGCGCGAGGAGCTCGCCTGGCCGGTGAACCTCGCCGTCCTGGTGCAGGCACTGGCGCTGGGGATGGCAGTGGCGGTGCTGCCGCTCTTCGCGCGCGGCCCCTTCGCCCGCGTGACGGGACGGCAGTTCGCCGCGGTGCTGTGCTACTTCGCCGGCCTCGGCGTGGGCTTCCTGATGCTCGAGATCTACCTTATCGAGAAGGCGTCGCACTACCTGCAGGACCGCACCTTCGCCTTCGGCTTCGTGCTGGCCACCCTGCTGGTGTTCGCTGGCGCCGGCAGCTGGCTCGCCCAGCGCCAGGGGACGCGGCCGCAGCGCGGCGTGGTGTTCGCCGTGCTGGGCGTGCTGGCGTGGATCGGCCTCGCCGTCGCCGGCCTCGATCCCCTGCTGGCGGCGTCGGCCGGCTGGCCGCTCGTCGTGCGCTTCGCCGTGCTGCTGGTGGTGATCGCGCCGCTCGCGGTCGTGCTCGGCATGCCGATGGCGCTCGGGCTCGGCCGGTTCGCGGGACAGAGCGTCGCCTTGCTGCCCTGGGCCTGGGCGATCAACGGCGCGGGCTCGGTGATCGCCACCCCGCTGGCCAACCTCGTCATGGTCGAGTTTGGCTACAAGGTGCTGCTCGGTCTCGCCTTCGCCCTGTACATGATGGTCGCGGCCAGCCAGCCGGGCGGCGCCAAGATCCGCAACGCCTTTGGCTTCTTCCATGCGGCGCGATAGGGCACATTAAGGGTTGGGAGCTGGAAAACAGAGGCACGGGATCCATGAAGCTCTATCGTCGCGCCGTCGTCGCGGGGCTGCTGGCAGCGCCCGCCGCCGCCGTGGCGGGCCCGCGGCCCTGGACTTTCGAGGCCTACTCGGCGGCCATGAAGGCGAGCAGCCGGCGCCAGGTGATCACCGCCGAGCAGTGGCGGGCGACCGTGGCGCGCAAGCCGCGCATGCTGTCCACCATCCAGACCATGCTGGCGCACCACTTCGGCAAGGCCGATCCCGAGGTCATGCGCGCCTTCACCGAAGTGCCGCGCGAGTACTTCCACTACCGCTACGACGAGAAGGTGGACTTCGCCGCCGTCGCCTACGAGGAGCAGTCGACGCCGTGGCGGATCGGCCTAGGCTCGGCGCTGTCGGACTATCGCGCGCAGGCCTACATGACGCAGCTCTGCGAGCCCAAGGCCGGCGAGCGGGCGCTGGAGATCGGCACCGGGTCGGGCTTCCAGGTCTCGATCCTGTCGCGCATCGTCGAGCGGGCCTACTCGATCGAGATCATCGAGCCGCTCGGCACCGCCGTGGCCCAGATATTCAAGCCGCTGGGCTACGACAACATCGAGACCCGCGTCGGCGACGGCTACTTCGGGTGGCCCGAAGTCAAGGGCGGCTTCGACATCGTGATCGTCACCTGCGTCGCCCAGCACGTGCCGCCGCCGCTCTTGGAGCAGCTCAAGCCGGGCGGCCGCATGGTCATTCCCATGGGCCAGCCCTTCAAGCGCGAGCAGTTCCTCTACGTCTTCACCAGGGACGAGGACGGCAAGGTCTCATCGCGCAAGGACCTCGGCGTCTACTTCGTTCCCATGACCGGCGCCGTGCAGGCCGCGAAGCTCTGAGTGCGATACGAAGCTGAAGTGGGGCCGCAGCGTTTGACCCGCCGCTTCACCTCGGTCGAGGACGGCATGAATCTTTACGTCAACTGGACCACCAAATGCGCCGGCTGCCCGCTAAAAAGCCGGTGTACCAGCGGCAAGGAGCGCCGCATCAAGCGCTGGCAGCATGAGGCGGTGATCGACGCCATGCAGGAGCGGCTGGACCGGAGGCCCGACGCAATGCGCATCCGCCGGGCCACCGTCGAACACCCCTTCGGCACGCTCAAGGCCTGGATGGGAGCAACCCACTTCAAGACCCGGACCC
>DATHNU010000830.1:0-6491 GCA_035485695.1 Reyranella sp.
CTTTGACTTGCTCGCGAAAAGTCTTGCTGACCGGCACGCGCAGCCCGTTGCGCAACACCAGGACATTGCGACCGGCGTTGCGCTCCACCGAACCGATCGCGCCCTCGGCAACCCACCACGAGCGGTGCACCTGACGGCCGCACGACGGTCCGAGCTCGGCCAGCGCATCGCGCAGGCGCAGCAGGATGAGATCGCTGCCCAGTGCGGTGTGGATGCGGAGGTAATGGTCCTCCATCTCCAGCGCCAGCAGGTCGCGGCCCAGGGCCGGCGGCACGCGGCGGAAGAAGTCGGGGGCGACCGGTTCCACGCCGGGGGCAGGCGCTGCCGCGACGCTTTCGGCGACTCTGGCGCGCTCGGAGTCGGCTTCGGCATGCAGGCGCCGCTCGACGAACAGGCCGACCATGATGGAGATGACCACCGTCAGGAATGCCGTCTGCGGGAATATGTAGGGAAAGGCGCGCCAAGGAAGGGGCCACACCAGCCAGCTATGGACGATTATGATGGCCGCCGTCGTCGGCACCGCCGCCAGGATTCCGGCCAGCGTCATGCGGGCGACGATCGGCCAGCGGTTGAACGCCTCGATCCGGCGCAGTGCAACGATGAAGCCGATCACCAGCGCCCAGCCCAGGACGCCGGTGATGGTGAAATAGAGCAGGCGTTTGCCCAGCCCCATCACCTCGTAGGTACCGAACGGGCCGGTCACGGCCATGACGACCGCGATGCCCATCACCCACGGCAGGTGGTAGGGGATCGTTCTGACGGGCGTCCATTCGCGCATCGTGGAACGATGATCCCGGCAGACCGCGAAAAAGACCAGCGATTCCACGCAACTAAGATGGAATGTGTGGAGCGTCGCACCGATCCTGCTCCCGCCGTCGTCGTTGCATCGCGTGGGAACCGAAATGCCATCTTTCTTTCAAATCGTCACCAACACGCCGCTCTGGGTATGGCCGCTCATGGCCTTCATCCTGTGGCTCGGCCTGCAGGGCTTGCGCCAGCGCGCCATCCCGGTGTGGCGGCTTGCCATCCTGCCCGCGGTCAGCCTCGCCACCTCGCTGGGCGGCATTGCGCAATCGGTCAACCCGGCCGGGGCGGCCGCCGGCTGGGGACTGGCGCTGATCGCCTTCCTGCCGCTGGGCTGGGCCTTCGGCCAGGATCGGCCGGTGCGACTGCGCCCCGAGGACGGCAAGCTGGAAATCGCCGGCGGCTGGTTCGCGCTCCTGTTCGGCCTCTCGATCTTCGCCGTGCGCTATGCGATGGGCGTGCTGTTCGGCGTATTGCCGGCGCTGCGCGCCGAACCACTGTGGATCTACGTCTCCGGCGCGGTCGGCGGCATGGTCGCGGGCATCGGCATCGGCTGGCTCGCCAATCTGCTGCGGCGGGCCCGCCGCTCGACGATGGTCACACCATGCGCCTGATCGCTATCCTTGTGCTGGCGCTTTCGGCCAGTCTCGCGGTCTTCGCCCAGCAGCGCTTCGACTTCAAGGTGCGTGAGGACATGTTCGCCGGCATGGACGGTGACCAGGCAGCATTCGACCGCGCCATGAAACTGATCGCCGACACGTTGTCGGCCGACCCAGACCATGCGGAGGCGCTGGTCTGGCGCGGCGATGCGCGCTTGTTCCAGGCCGGCCAGGCATTTCAGCGCGGCGCGTTCACCGACGGCCAGGCCCTGGCGGCGCAAGCTACAGCAGATATGGATCGCGCCGTGGCCCTGGCGCCGGACAACATCGCGGTCCGCGTGCCACGAGCTGCCGGTCTTTTGCCGTTCGCGCGCGGCATGCGGCCGTTCAATCGGCCAGAAGCGGACCGCATGATCCGAACCGCCATTGCGGACCTCGAGTTCGTGGTGGCTGCCAGCACGCCCGGATGGAGCAAGCTCAGCGAGCACGGCCGCGGCGAGTTGTTGGGGGCGTTGGCCGACGGCTGGCTGCTGCTCGGCGACGTCGACAAGGCCCGTCCTTATCTCGACCGCATGGCGGCCGAGCTGCCGGATACGCCTTACGCCAGGAACGCAGCGCTTCACCGCGCCGATCTGGCGGCGAAAGTGCCGCTTACCTGCCTTGGATGTCACTGAGATGCGCCGGTACCTGCTCGCGGCGATGGCCGCCCTCGTCGCCGCCGTATCGACCGCACAGGTCAACGCCGAGACGGTGATGCTCCGATCCGGCAGCTATGCGGACTTTCGCCAGCTGGTCTCGCGCGAGGCGGCGACCAGCGAGGTCTCCATTGCTGCGACACTGAGCTTTCCCGACGTGGCGCGGGATCGCTATCCCGCCGCCGTGATCGTGCACGGCCTTGGCGGCTATCTGGAGTCGAATGAAGGCTGGCACGCCGCCGAATTCCGCAAAGCCGGCTTCGCCACCCTGACCTATGACAGTCCCACGGCGCGAAGCATGCGCCAGGGCTCGTCGACTGATTCGAGGAGCGGCCCGCCATGGGCGTCGGCCGTTGCCGAGGCCTATGCGGCGCTGACCCTGCTGGCCGCAGATCCGAGAATCGACGCCAGCCGGATCGCCATCGCCGGCTTCTCGTTTGGTGGTGAGGTCGCGCATCTTGCCGCTTTCGAGCGACTGCGCGCCGCGCTTGCGCCGGGACAAAACCGGTTTGCCGCCCACGTCTCCTACTATCCGGCGGGCGTCTATGGCGTCGCTACGGAACCCGCGGCCTATACGGGCGTGCCGATCCTGATGCTGCTGGGCGAGAAGGACGACAACCTGCCGGTCGCAAAGGCGGACGAGTATCTCACCTACGCCAGAAGCGCGGGTTCCGCGCTGCCGATCGAGGTCTCGATCTATCCGGGAGCGTATCACGCCTGGACGGTTCCCAGCCTGGGCGCTGCGCGCTTCTATCCGCAGTATCCCAGCACGCGAAAGTGTCCGTACCTTCTGCTGGGGCCATCGCGGACCGCTCTCCTCATCAGCGGCCGCGAAGCGCCGATGGATCCCAAGGTCATGCAGAGCTGCCTAAAGGACGGCCAAGGCTACACCATGGCCTACGATGAGTCGGCGCGGGCCAAGTCCACCCGCGAGACCGTGGACTTTCTTGTAAAAGTCCTGCGGCCGTAGCCGGTCAGGCGACTCGCTTCTTCTGCGCCGCCACCGAACCGGCGCACTGGTCGACCGGCAGCGGCCGCAACTGCAGGTCGTAGGCGTCGGCATACTCGGCTTTCCAGGCGGTGCCGCCGCGGCGGTAGAGATAGACGAACAGGCTGCAGGCGTCGGACTGGTAACGCATCGCGCGGGCCGGATCGTCCTTGCGATCGAGCGCGCCGGTGCCGAACATCGCCGTGAGCTGCGCCTCGTCGAGGCCCTTGATGCGGTCGAGCGGGATCGGTGTGCCGGCATTGCGCGAGGTGAAGACGCCCTTCTCGCCGCCGGTCAGGGAATATTGCGGGCCGGAATCGGTGACGCACCCGCCGAGCAGAAGGATGAATGCGAAAGCCCCGAATGCCGGTTTCATGCGCTCACTCTAGCGCGCGGCCGGCGGTGGATTAAAGGGTCGGCCCGGCGCCAGCGGCGGCTTGAGCGTTTGTGCCACATGCACCATCGCCGCCACGCCCAACACCGGCACGATCAGGTTCAGGATCGGGATGGTTCCCAGGAAAACAATGACGATGCCGGTGAGCCACAGCACGCCCGAATTGGCGCGGCGCCAGGCCTTGACCTCCGCCGGGCTGCGACGACGCAGCGCCACCTGCTCGTAATAGACGCGACCGGTCAGCCAGCCGTTGACGGCATAGAACAGCACCGCGCCCAGGCCGGCGACGAAGATCGCCACGATGTAGAACGGCAGCATCACGAGGTTGAGCGCCACGACAGCCAGCAAGAATACGATTCCCGTCCAGATTCCGGTCCAGATCGGAATGCCGCGCGCCGGACCGAGCTCGGGGTAATGCTCGCTTTCGACGATGTCGGCGATCTTCTCCATGAAGATCGAGATCACGATGCCGAAGCTCGCCGGGAACAGCATCAGCGCCAGCACGATCACGGCGCCGCCGCCCAGCCAGACGATGGCTTCGTTGATCCATTTCCACTCGAAATGGGCGAAGGAGCGCAGCGCCCACCACGCCAGCGCGGCGATGCCGATCTGCAGCATCAGGCTGACCAACAGCGACCACCAGATGACGCCGCGCAGCTTCGGGTCGCCCAGTTGGCGAACCGCCAGTTCGAAGGCGCGGATCATCGCCGCGCCGTCATTGCGGACCGACGATCCCTGCTGCCCGGAGCTCGCCGATCTCCTTCGCCGAGAAACCCTTCTCACCCAGGATCTCGTCGGTGTGCTGGCCGCGCTTGGCGGCGGGTCCCTTGACGCCTTCCTTGGTGCGCGAGAAGCGCGGCGCGGCGGCGGGCTGCGGGAAGCCCGAAACATCGACATAGGCGCCGCGCGCCTTGGCGTGCGGATGCTGCGAGGCTTCCTTCATGGTGAGGACGGGTGCGAAGCAGATGTCGGTGCCCTCCATGATGGCGCACCATTCATCGCGCGTCTTGGTGCGGAAGATGTGCTCCATCCGGCTCTTGAGCTGCGCCCAGGCCTTGCGGTCCATCTGCGCCGGCAGGCTCTCGCCCTTGAGCCCGGTCTTCTCGAGCAGCAGCGCGTAGAATTGCGGCTCGATCGAGCCCACCGAGACGAACTTGCCGTCCTTGGTCTCGTAGGTGCCGTAGAAGTGTGCGCCGCCGTCCAGCATATTGGTCTCGCGGTCCTCGTCGTTCCACAGGCCGGCGCCCGCCATGCCGTAGATGCCGCCCAGCAGCAGCGCCGCGCCGTCGACCATCGCCGCGTCGATCACCTGGCCCTTGCCCGAGCGCTGCGCCTCGAGAAGGCCGCACACCATGCCGAAGGCCAAAAGCATGCCGCCGCCGCCGAAGTCACCGACCAGGTTCAGAGGCGGTGTCGGCTTGTCCTTGACGCCGATGGCGTGCAGCGCGCCGGTGAGGGCGATGTAGTTGATGTCGTGGCCGGCCGCCTTGGCGAGCGGTCCCTCCTGGCCCCAGCCGGTCATGCGGCCATAGACCAGCTTCGGATTGCGCGCGAGACAGACGTCCGGTCCCAAGCCCAGCCGCTCGGCGACTCCGGGGCGGAAGGGCTCGGTGATGCCGTCGGCCTTCTCGATCAGGCGCAGCACGACGTCGACGCCTTCCTTGGTCTGCAGGTCGACCGAGACCGAACGGCGGCTCCTGTTGTGCACGGCGTATTTCGGATCGGCCAGGCGATCCATGACGTGGCTCTTGGTGCGGTCGACGCGGATCACGTCGGCGCCCATGTCGCCCAGCATCATCGAGCACATCGGGCCGGGGCCGATGCCGGCCAGTTCGACGATGGTCAATCCCGAAAGCGGACCCGCCATGACTTTCCTCCTGCGAAATACCTGATCGCTTGTCGTTGTTTTTAATCGGTCGGCCGGGCGGCCGCGTCAATTCAAGATGTGACGGGCGAGGAAGGCGGTGACGCGGTCCAGCGCGTCGGCGCGGGCGGCAGGATCCTCGCCGGTGATCGGCACCACGCCCGCCCGCGTCGTGTAGGAGGTGAGTTCGCGCCGCTTCAGCCCCGGCCAGTCGAAGTCATGGTAGGCGCCGGGATAGGCGTGGAAAGTCACCGGCGCACCGCGGCTGGCGGCGCCCTGGGCGAGTTCCTGGCAGGGCTTCGCCGGCGTCCAGACGTCCTCCTGTCCGATCAGGATCAGCAGCGGGATCGCGGTCGTCCAGTCGGCGCCCAGGCGCTGTTCACTGCACGACCCGGGATAGAAGGCGACCGCGGCGCGGAAATCGGGTCCGGCGAAGCCCGGTGGACGGCCGCGGCTTTGGTTGGCGACCGCCATCAGGACGGCGCCGCCGCCGTTCGACCAGCCCATCAGGCCGATGCGGTCGCGCGTCACGAAACCCTGCGTTTGCAGGTAGAGCAGGGCGGCATAGGCGTCACCCGGGCGCCGGAGATAGAGCCACTCCTTGAAACCTGTACGCGAGCACATCTCGCCGGTTTCGCGCGGCGTGAAACCATCGACCATCAGGACCACAAAGCCCTTGTCGACGAGTTGTTGCCGCCAGGCCGTCTCGCGCGACACGATGGCGTTGGTGGTGCGCGCAAAGAGTCCGCCGCAGCCATGCATGAACACGATGGCCGGACGGGGTCCTGGCCCGTTCGGTTGGAACAGATAGCCATCGAGCACCGTGGGTGCTGCGCCGTCCTTGCCGTCGAGGGCAGGAAACTGGACCTTCTGCTGCGCCGTCGCGCCACCGCAGGCCGTCGACAGGGCGAGCAAAGCAACAAAGACGAGGGTCAGCCGCATGGCCGCGTCATGTTAGCCGATGGGTTCGGCGTTACAAAATGTATCGCCCGGTCTAAAGTCCGCGCCGCAGAGGGCTTGGAGGAAACGGGATGGAGTTGGGCCGGTTTTTCACGTCGCTGGCGCTTGCGGTGGGCGTGGCAGGCGGCGCACTGGCACAGCAGGCCGAACAGCCGGCGCCGCCCGCGCCCGCGAAGGAATACAACCA
>DATHNU010000831.1:0-3429 GCA_035485695.1 Reyranella sp.
TCTCCCCTCCTCCGAAATGGCCGAAATCCTTCAGCACCGTCACGCCCGCCGGCGCAATCGTGCGCAGAGCGGCGCTGACGAGCTCGCCGGCCGGCACCTCGAGCGTGGCTTGCCGGGCAAACGGCGCCAGTTCGCCGCGCATCGCCTCGCGGTCGGCGTGGATCGGCGCCAGCAGGACCGCCTGCTCGCCGGCCTCCTCGAGGCGCAGGATTTCCTCGAAGAACGTCTCGGGGTACACGGCGTTGGGATTGATCGAATGAAAGTCGGCGCCGCGCCGCCGCGCCTCCAGCAGATGCAGGCATTGCAGCGCGCCGGTCAGCCAGTCCTTCTGCGGCCCGCCGACGCCCTCGGCGAGAACGGCAATATCCTCGGGGATGGGCTGGTAGACGATCGTGCAATTGAGATCCCGTGCCTTCAGGCGGAGCTCGATGTCGGGCAGGTCCCTTTCCCGCCCATAGATGCGCAAGGTCGCGGCGCGCACCCAGCCGAGGGCCTTCAATCCTCCCGCTGCCGCCAGCGAAGGCATGCAGAACTCGTGGAAATTCGTAAGGGCCACGCCGTCCAGGATGACGACGCTGACGAGCGCCGAGCGCGCCACGTTCTGCGGGGTCACCCGTCGTTCGACGTCGCGCAACGCGCGGCCGACGTCGCGCTTCCACCGGCCGAGGGAGCGCGTGCCGTCGAGGCGTTCATCTTGGTCCGTATGATCGAGGGGCCGGTTGATGAGCCGCAGCGCCTGGTCGAGGTATCGCGTCAACGCGAGAAGAAAGCGGCCCTGGACGTCTCCCTCGAGATGCCCTTCCTCGTCGAGAATTTCGTAGATCCGGCGCAGCGCCGGGATATCGCCTGCTTCGTACAGCAGATGATTGAGGCAAAAATCCTTCAGCGACGCGATGTCCTGCCCGGGATTCGACGCCTGATCGTAGGCGAAGGTCCGCTGCCACCATCGATCCGCGCCGCCGCGCAGGCACGCGTCGACGGCGAAGAGATAGAGATCGACGATCTTCTGCCGGCGCGTCTCGAGGGGCAGCCAGTCGAGGTCGAGCAGGCGCACGCGCCCGGTCTCCTGGGAAGACACCTCCCCGTTCGACCCAGCGACCGCCTCAAGCCCTTTACTTGCGTTTTTCAAACCGGCTCCGGATGGCGCCGCAGAATTCGGAGCACCTTGGCGAACATATCGCAGGCGATGGTAAACACAATCCGTCGTTCGAGCGACACTCATCTGCTCCGGGTCAGCTTGAAGTCATCCAGCCAAGTAGTTAGTTTCAGCCACTTAGATCGGCGGCGGCTTCGAAAGTACGAAGCTTCTGTCGTGTTCGGGGTCAAGACATGATCAGCCTTCGCGACCTTTCGCTCGGCGCCGACCAGGACGTGCGGCTGGGCAAGGAAATCTTCGACGAGGAAGGCATTCTGGTCGTCAAGGGATTCCTGCCGGGGTCTGTCGTGCAGACGGTGAAATCGTTTCTCCGCCACGAGCTCGACCGGCTCGACGAACTCTACAGGCAGTATGGAATTTCAATCCATGGCGAGGATGCCGCCGCGCGACTGGCGACGCTCGTCAGCCAGTCTGCAGCCACCCTGCCGGAAGCGCATCGGCACACCTTTCTCGGTCACTTCCCCCTCGAGGTCCGGCTGGCCGAGCCCCTGCGGGAAATACCGCGCTTCATCAACACCCAGCCGCTGCTCTTCGAATTGCTGTCGGCCACGCGGCTGTTCGCGCACATGCCGCCGACCGCGCGCTACGTCCTGCCGCATTGTTCGCTGGCCCGCGTGCCGCTGCACCAGGACATCAGCTACAACCGGCACATGGGCGATTTCTGCGTCGTCTGGGTGCCCCTCGTGCCGATCGATCTGGCGTGCGGCGGCATGGCGGCCTATGCGCGAACCCAGGAGGCCGCCGAGATGGTGGTCGAGCGCCAGCATGCCGCCGCCGACGGATGGCTGCCGCCGATCGACAGCGGTCCGGGCGGCGACGCCCAGCGCGTCGTGCTGGCGCCGCTCGACCCCGGCGACCTGGTGATCATGAGCAAGCGAACCATGCATGAGTCGATGCCCAATGAATCGGGCCGCCTGCGGCTGAGCTGCGACTTCCGCTTCTTCGGCGAGCGGTCGCACTCGACCAAGCACTACCTCGACATCGCCGCGAATACCGTGGTGCCGCCGGCAGCCGCACAATAGTCGCCCGATGGCCGATCCCAAGCTCGACACCACCGACGGCTTCAAGAAGGCGCACGCCGATTCGGAGATCGAGGCCCGCATCGCCCGGCATTGCGAGAAGTACGGCCTCGATGCCCTGACCGCGGTGAAGAACTTCGCCGTGCTGGCGCGGCGCCAGGCCCTCAAGCGCTTCCTGGCGCATGTCGAGCTCTTCAAGATGACGCTGGACGTGCCCGGCGACATCGCCGAGTTCGGCGTCTTCCGCGGGCTCGGGCTGTTTACCTGGGCGAACCTGCTCGAAGCCTATTGCATCGGCGATCGCACCAAGGTCGTCTACGGCTTCGACAACTGGCGGGGCTTCACCGGCTTCTCCGAACAGGATTCGGTTCCCCTCGCCGACGCCGGCAAGACGGTGGGCGGCTTCAATCCGGCGCGCTTCCACGAGGAAGTCGAGGACGCGATCGCGATCTTCGATGCCGACCGCTTCATCCCGTTCAAGCCGCGCATCAAGCTGATCGACGGCAACATCGAGGAAACCGTCGTGGCGTTCGCGCAGGACAATCCGGGCGTGCGCTTCTCCCTCGTGCATCTGGATTGCGACCTCTACAAGCCGACGCGCGCGGTGCTGCAGGCCATCTGGGACAGGGTGACCCGGGGCGGCGTCGTCATCTTCGACGAATACGCCATCGCCGACTGGCCCGGCGAGACGGCAGCCGTCGACGAGTTCCTCGCCGACAAGCCGGAGGTCCGCCTGCGCACCTTCGCCTGGACCAACGTCCCGGGCGCCTACCTGGTCAAGCCCTGACGGCGTCTGTCTTGCTGGAGCGCGGACCTCCAGGTCCGCTCATGTCATCGTATCGACTAGAAAGATGCGGACCTGGAGGTCCGCGCTCCGGCAAGACACCTGATCGGAGCGGCCTCTAGCCGCCTGCATCTTCCTTGATGGGCGGCGGTTCGCCGCCGACAGCAGGGTCGCCCGCCGCGTGCTCGGCCGCGAAGAGCGCATTGATGTCGCGCACGTCCTGCCCCACGTCGCGATACGCCGTGTAGCCGACCAGCCGGCACGGCAGGTGCTGGGCCTGGGTGAAACAGGCTTTCTGCACCGGGTAGGTCCAGTCGTGGCAGCGCAGGAAATCGTCGTAGGCAAAGGGCTTCCCGGTCGTCTCGTAGCGGCGATGGCCGGCGGTGAAATTGTTCACATAGGCGCGGCCGGGATCCATGAGCTTGATCGGCCCCGGGCTCGAGAACAGTCGCGGGATCATGCCGTAGTCG
>DATHNU010000832.1:0-6126 GCA_035485695.1 Reyranella sp.
CCATCGGAAACAGACCGGCCGAGACGCCCGAGCCCGAGCCCGACGACGAACCGCCGGGATGATGGCTGGTGTTCCATGGATTGCGCGCCGGTGGCCATGGCAAATCGAAGCTTGGGCCGCCGATGGCGAACTCATGGGTCGAGAGCTTGCCCATTACGATGGCGCCGGCGCCGCGCAGCTTTTCGACGCAGACGGCATCGGCGGTCGCAAGGTTGTCCTGCAGGATCTTGGAATGGCCGGTCGTCGGCAGGCCGGCGACATTGATGATGTCCTTGATGCCGACCGGCACGCCATGCAACGGCCCGCGCAATCGGCCCGCCGTCGCTTCGGCTTCGGCGGCTTTGGCGGCCTCCATCGCCGCTTCGCCATCGAGGCGGATGAAGGCGTTGAGCTGCGGATCGAGTGCGGCAATTCGATCGTGCAAGGCTTTCATGAGCTCGACCGGCGAGAGGTCCTTTGCGGCGATCGCCTTGGCAGCCTCGGCGACGCCGAGCCAATGCAGTTCGGTCACGGGGCCGTCTCTCATAGGCCCACTCCGGCGCGCATCGGCGGCCAGGGTTCGGCCGCCGGATCGGTCGGCCGCTTGATCCTCTCCGCCACGTTGGCGGCCTGCGTCGCCGCGGCCGTCACGTCGTCGGGAAACTCCGTCAGCGCCTTGGCGAGGCCCGCGCGCCGCGCCAGAAGTTCAATCGTTGCCTTGTCCATCGAATTCTCCTCCGCGGGGCCAAGGTCAGCACGACTCGTGCCATCCGTCCATCCGTTGCATGCGGCCCATTCAGGCCCCTATATGAGCAAGCGATGACCGCAGGCGGAGACAGGCGTGGCAGCTGACCACACGACGGCGATCTTCGCGGCCGAGCTGATCCTGCTGCTGTTTTTCGGCCGGCTGATCGGCGAAGGCATGGCCCGCATCGGCCAGCCGGCGATCTTCGGCCAGCTCCTGGCCGGCGTGCTGCTTGGGCCGTCGATCTTCGGCGCCGCGCTGCCGGAGCTCCGTCACATGGTTTTCCCCGAGACGCCGGCGCTCAAGAGCATGATCGATGCCGTCTCGCAGATCGGCATTCTTCTTCTGCTGCTGCTGACCGGCATGGAGACCAACCTCGCCCTGGTGAACCGCAAACGTGGGGCGGTGATCTCGACGTCGCTGTTCGGCATCGCCGTGCCGTTCGTTTGCGGCGTGGCCCTGGCCTATGCGTTGCCGGCGGCGCTGATCCCCTCGACCGCGACGCGACTGGTGACCGCGCTCTTCCTCGGCACGGCGCTGTCCATCTCGTCGGTCAAGATCGTGGCCATGGTGTTGATGGAGATCGGCGCGATCCGACGTGACCTCGGCCAGCTCATCCTGGCCACCGCCATCCTCGATGACAGCCTGGCCTGGATCATCATCGCCATCATCTCCGGCATCGCCGCCTATGGCGCGGTGAACTTCGAGCATGTCGGCATGAGCATCGGCCTCACCGCACTGTTCCTCGCTGCCAGCCTCACCGTGGGCAGGCGCGTGGTGGCGCGCATCATCGTGTGGTGCAACGACAATCTCGCCACCGAAGGGGCGGTGATCAGCGCCATCCTGCTCATCATGCTGACCCTGGCGCTCACCACCGAGCTGATCGGTGTGCACAGCGCCCTCGGCGCCTTCGTTGCCGGCATCCTGGTCGGCCAGTCGCCGATCCTGAGCGAGCATATCGAAAGCCAGCTGCGCGGCTTCATCATCGCCTTCTTCAGCCCGGTGTTCTTCGCCGTGGCCGGGCTTGGCATGGATCTGCGCACCCTGCTCGACCCCGCGCTGCTGGGTTTCACCGTCGCCGTCATCCTGATCGCCAGCATCGGCAAGTTTCTGGGCGCGCTGGCAGGCGGCATGCTGGGCGGCCTCAACTGGCTGGAATCGCTGACGCTCGCCACCGGGCTCAATGCCCGCGGCTCGACCGAGGTCATCATCGCCACGGTCGGCCTGTCGATGGGCGCGCTCAGCAACCAGCTCTACACGATGATCGTTGCCATGGCCGTGATCACCACCATGGCGATGCCGCCGACCTTGCGCTGGATGATGGGCCGCGTGCCGCTGCGTGACGAAGAACTGAGGCGCCTGGAAAAGGAGGAAGCCGAAGAGACCGAAAGCGTGCCGCGGATGGAGCGGGCGCTGGTCTATATCGACGGCAGCGCCAATGGCGCAATGACCGCGATCGTGGCCGGACTGTTCGCCGCCCGCCAGGGCGTGCTGACGACCGTGCTCGAGATGCCGCGCGAGGACGGCGACAAGACGCCGGGTCGCACGCGGCTGATGGAAGCGGCCAACGCCGCCTTGCAGGAAATTCCGGCGCCGTCGGAAAAGGAGGCGCCGGCCCCGGCAAAGCCGCCAATCGAGCAGCTCGTTCAGGCGCGCACGGCCCAGGCGGAAGACGCCGTCGGCAAGGAAGCGGCCAAGGGCTACAGCATTGCCTTCGTGGGCATTGGCCAGCCGATCTCCGCGACGGCGCCGCGCTTCGAGGAACCGCTGCAGGCCCTGGTCGCGGCGTTCGACGGGCCGATCGCCATCCTGCTGAACGGCGGGCGGTACGAGACGGCCGCCACCGTCCCGCTCAACATCCTGGTGCCGACCGGCGGCAGCGCCGACGCGCGGCTGGCCACCGAGATCGCGCTCGCCCTGGCTGCCGCCAGCCGCGGCACCCTGACGGCGCTGCACGTCTTCGATCCGCGCGAGGACACGCTGCTGCTGCGCGGCCGGGCGCGCCGGCTCGGCATCTCGGTGCTGGTCGAAGCGCATCGCCTGGGCAAGCGCAGCGGCGTGGCCGTCAAGGGGCTGACCGCGACCAGTCCCCGGCCCGAGACCGAGATCCGAAGAACCGCACGACGCGGTCACTACGACCTGGTCGTGCTGGGCACTTCGCTGCGCCAAGGCGAGACCAAGTTTTTGGGGCCGCGCACGCTGGCGCTGGTGCAATCACTGCGGACGCCCGTCCTGCTAATCGCCCGCTGAAGCGTCGGCTCGCCGGGCTCTCGCCGCCCTGAGCCCTGGCGGCACCTTGTGCCAGGCTCGGCCGTCCCTTGCCTCGCGGTAGCCATAGTCGAACAACGCCTGCATGTAGGCGGGGGCGAACTCGCCGGACCGCTCGGCGGAGAAATCGGCGCCTATGTAGGCCAGATTGTAGTCGACGCCGTCGCGGCGCGAGACGAAGTAAGTACGCATCACGTCGTTCTGGCCGCTGGCCGACAGCATGGTGGCGATGGCGCGGCTAGCGATGTTGATCGTCCGCCGCTCGGTCTGCGCGTGATCCGGGTCAAGCCGGCCGTTGCGGATGATATAGGCAATGCGCCTCCGCTCGACGCCGATCTGGCCGACCTCGATGGTCGGCGGGTAGAGAAAGAGCTGGGCGATGGCGCCGCCATCGACATGCATCTCCTGGTATTTGCGGCCGTCGATCTCGACATCGAGCAGCACCGGCTCGAACGCGCCAGGGATCGCCGACGATGCCCGCAGGATCTTGTGGAAAAGGTCGAGCGCCTTGGGATGGCCGCTCGTGGCGAGCGCGCCGATATTCCAGATCACAGGTCGCTGGGCGTCGAGATCGGTGGTACCGATCAGCAGCAGGCGGCCCTTGGTGTATTCGCGGCCGATCTCATCGAACATTTGCTGGTTGGCGTACTTGGCGATCACCTCGGCGAGCGGCGTGGTGTCGGCCATGGCGTCGTTGAACAGGGCGGCGGCGAGGCTGCGCCGGCGGAAGATCCTGTCGGGGGTCAGGGTCGTGTAGACCTCGCGCAATTCGGCATCGTGGTCGGGGCCGAGGAACGCAAAGGGTGCGATCAGGGCGCCCGTGCTGACGCCGGTCACCATCTTGAAGCTGGGTCGCGTGCCGGTGGTGGTCCAGCCGTTCATCAGGCCGGCGCCGAACGCGCCGTTGTCGCCGCCGCCCGAGACCGCGAGATAGTAGGCAGGCGGCAGCGTCGCAATCGATTGACCGGCTGCCAGCAGGGCCACTTTCTCGCGCGCCAGCGCGCGGGTGGCTTCCTCGATCATCGGCGCTGGATCGCCGTCGGCGTAGAAGCGCAGGTTGGGGATGCCGAGCGGCTGGGCGAGCCCGGTGTAGGTGTAGGGCACCACCGGCCCGCGGTCGGGAATCGAACAGCCGGCGAGGGCGATCGACAGGCCGACCAACGCGATCAACATGTGCCGAATCAATGCCCCCTCCCCGACGTCGACGGTGCTGCGTCAACCCAGTCGTTCGAGCTTGGTGATCTCCTGCGGCGGCAGCTCGGCCAGATAGAGGTTGCCTTGGGCGTCGCCGGAAAGCCCATGGGCGCCGTTAATGGCGCCGCGGCAGCGGCCGACCAGCTTGCCGTCCGCGCTGAGAAGGCTGATGCGCGGGATCTGGTCGGTCACGAACACCATGTCGCGGTCGTCCACCCAGATCTGCATCGGATGATAGAAGTCGCCCCATTCGGCGAGGAAAGTGCCCTCGCGGTCGAAGACCTGGACGCGGTTGTTCTCGCGATCGCCGACCAGCACCTGGCCGAAGCGATCGACCCAGATGGCGTGCGGCGTCGTGAAGGCGCCCGGTCCGGCGCCGGGGCCGCCCCCAGGTGGCGAGCAGCGTGCCGTCGGCGGCAAAGCGGTGGACGCTGGAGTTGCCGTAGCCGTCGGCGACATAGATTTCGCCGTCCGGCGCCTGGGCCGCGGCCGTCGGGTGGTTGAACGGTGCGTCGAGCGAGGGCCAGTGACGCCTGCCCAGCCCCTGCAGGAGATGGCCCGATGGATCGAAGCGCAGCACCTGATGGGCGTCGCGGTCAGCCACCAGGATGGAGCCGTCCGGTGCAGAGTTTATGTAGTGCGGCTCGGCCAGCACGCCCTCGCCCCAGCTGCCGACGAGGCTGCCGTTGCGATCGAACACCAGCACCGGCCGATCGGTGCCGCGCTGCGCCACGTGCACGCGGCCTTCGGCATCGACCATCAGATCGGACAGGAAGCCGAAACTTTCGCCCGCCGGCAGACGCGCCCATTTGCGGTGGATGGCGTAGCGCCGGTCGCCCAGGATGACGGTGTATCGTTCGTCGGACATCTCAGCTGCCAGATAGGCAGGGAGCGCGGCGGACGGCAAGATGGTTTGTGCCTGCAGCCGCAAGGGAGCCGGAAATGACGGACGCCAAGATGGCGGATGAGCGCCTCGTGTTACACGGCAGTTTCACGTCCAGCTCGACCTACAAGCCGATGCTGTTCCTGGCGCTGAGCGGACTGCCGTTCTCGTTCCGCACCGTCAACCTCAAGAACGGCGTGCAGAAGCAGCCCGCGCATCTGGCGATCAACCGCTACGGCCAGGTGCCGGTGCTGCGCCATCGCGGGCTCACCCTGGTGATGTCCAATGTCATCCTCGACTACCTGGCGCGCACGACGGGCAAGTTCGAGGCTGCGACCGAGCAGGATCGCTGGCGGGCGCGCGAGTGGCTGTCGTGGGAGAACGACGCCATCACCAACGTGGCCCGGGTCCGCCATTGCGCCCGCTTCCGCAAAGTCGATCCCGTGATCGTGGATTTCTTCCGGCCCTCGGCCGAAGCCGCCCTCGACTTCGTCGAAAAGAGCCTCGAAGGCCGGCAGTGGCTGGTGGGCGACGGCTGCACGATCGCCGACATCGGCTGCTGGGGCCGCATGGTGTTCATGGCCGAGGGCGGCATGTCGCTCGACGCGCGGCCCCACGCTGCGGCGTGGCGCGACCGCCTGATGGCGATGCCGGGCTTCGCGCTGCCCTACGATCTCATCCCGAAGAAGGATGCCGAGCTGCCGGCGTGAGGGACCGTCAGCGGAGAAAATTGGAGATCCAGTAGCCGGCGGGCGTGGCCGCGCAGTCCGCCGGGCCGCACTGCGCGAAGCTGTTGACGGCATTGGCGAGCGTGACGGCGATCAGCAGATAGACGGCAAAGCGCAGGATGCCGCGGAAGCGCAGCGCCGTCTGGTGGTCGCTGCGATCATGGTCGGGCCGACCGGACATCATCAGGAGCAGGGCCGTGACGGCGATCACCGCGAAGAACAGCAGCAGCGACCAGGTGTCGAGATGCATGCCGAGGAGCGGCGAGCCGTAGGCAGCGGCGCCCGGCGCGATGTGCTGCAGCACCTGATAGCCCGACGCGACGACGCCG
>DATHNU010000833.1:0-5862 GCA_035485695.1 Reyranella sp.
GATGCCGGTGCCGGGCCGCCCCGAATGATCGGCGATGACGTAGAAGCCGCCCGGCTTCAGCGCCTGGAAGACGGCCCGGTTCATGGCCGCGCGGTCGACGCCCAGGAAGCCGAGATCGTGATAGTTGAACATCAGGGTCACGAGATCGAACGGCGCAAGTTCGGGCGGAACGGGATCCTCGAACGGCCGCACGACGGCGGTGATCGGTGCGGCCTTGATGTCGGCTTTTCGGAGAGCGCTGTCGCGATCGGCCAGAGCATCAGGCGAGGGACGCGGTGCACCGGGAGGGGGCGGCGGCGTGGCCGCGGGAGGCGTACCGGACGCGGCCGTCGGATGGCTGTTGCCCTCGGCGGCTGCAGGCGGCGTTGGCGGCCGGTTGGGATCGCGCGGCCGGCTCTGGCCGTAAACGATGCCCGAGGGCCCGATCGCGCGGGCCAGCAGCTCGGTCGTGTAGCCGCCGGCTGCGCTGAGATCGAGGGCCGTGATGCCGGGACGAATGCCGATGAAGAGCAGCATCTCCTCCGGCTTGCGGCGCCGATCGTTGGTGCGATCGGCCGCACTGCGCTCCGGGCTCGCCACGATCGCGGCGATCTGTTCTTTGGTCAGGGTTGGGGGAGGCGGGCTTTGCTGGGCCGACGCCGCGTGAGCACCGAACACCAGGCCTGCGCCGGCAGCGAGTGCCATCAGGAAAGCTTTCCGCCGGGTTTTCATGGGCCTGTCCTTTGCTCGTTGATCGTGCGCGCTGCGCTCCATTCGGCGCAGACGTCGGCGTCGGCTTCATCGGTCATGCGCCGCCGTCGCGCGACCAGGTCGGGCGCGAGACGCGACAGTGCCCACACTGCCGCGCCGCGCACCAAAGGTGAAGGGTCTTTCAGAAGCTTTTCGACGGCCGGCAGCGCGGTCGCGCGGACAGCGCTGTTGCCCAGCGCATACGCGACATTGCGCAGGAACCGGTCTCGCCCGATGCGCTTGACGGCCGTGCCGGCGAAGCGGCGGCGGAATTCGGCGTCATCGAGCGTGGCCAACTCGGCCAGCAGCGGCGCATCGAGCGCCGGCCGCGGCGCCAGGGCCGTCTCGCGCGCTTGCTTGGCGAACTTGTTCCAGGGGCAGACCGCCAGGCAATCGTCGCAACCATAGATGCGGTTGCCGAGCAGCGGACGGAACGCGCGGTCGATCGGGCCCTCATGCTCGATGGTGAGGTAGGAGATGCAGCGCCGCGCGTCGAGCCGATAGGGTGCGGGAAAGGCGTTGGTCGGGCAGATGTCGAGGCAGGCATGGCAGTGGCCGCAATGGTCGGTCTCGGGCGTATCGGCCGGCAGCTCGACCGAGAGCAGGATCTCGCCCAGGAACAGCCACGAGCCGAACTGGCGCGACACCAGGTTGGTGTGTTTGCCCTGCCAGCCATGGCCGACCGCCTGCGCCATGGGCTTTTCCATTAGGGGCGCGGTATCGACGAACACCTTCAGGTCATGGCGGTAGGCGTCCCAGATGAAGCGGCCCAGCGCCTTCAGCTTGGTCTTCATCACCTCGTGATAGTCGCGGCCCTGGGCATAGACCGAGATCGCCGCGCGCTCGCGTTCCTTCAGCACGTCGAGCGGATCGCTGGAAGGCGCATAGTTCAGCGCCAGCGACACTACCGTCCGGGCGTCCTGCCACAGATGCTGCGGATCGGCGCGCGCCTCGGTGCGTTCGCCCAGCCAACCCATGTCACCCTGCCAGCCGGCTTCGACGAATTCGGACAGCCGCTGCAGGCGCTCGCGGCGGGCCTCGGGCGCCAGGCTGGCGGGCGCAAAGCCCACGGCGTCGAAACCCAGCCGCAGCGCCTCGTCGCGGATGGCATCGCGCAGTTCAGTCGGCGTCGCCCGGCGCGGCGGGCGTTTGGGGACGGGCGGCGGCCGGCTCATCCCTTTGGCTATCCTCTGCCGCGATAAGCGGCGACGCCGGGGTCGGGCAGCCACAGGCCCTTGGGCGGCTGGCCGGTCTGCCAGAACACGTCGATCGGCATGCCGCCGCGCGGGTACCAGTAGCCGCCGATCCTGAGCCAGCGCGGCGCCAGCACCTTGGCCAGCCGCTGGCCGATCGCGAGCGTGCAGGCCTCATGGAAGTCGGCGTGATTGCGGAAGCTGCCGAGATAAAGCTTCAGCGACTTGCTTTCGACCAGCCTGGCGCGCGGCGCGTAGTCGATCACTAGATGGGCGAAGTCGGGCTGGCCGGTCATCGGGCAGAGGGTGGTGAATTCAGGCGCCGTGAAGCGCACCAGATACAACGCCCGCGGCTGCGGATTGGGTACGGTCTCCAGCACCGCCTTGTCGGGCGAGGCGGGCAGGGCAGTGGCGCGGCCCAGCTGACGCAAATGAGGGTATTTAGTCATGTCACCATCATATGCTAAGCGGGCCGTCATGACTCATCGCGTCGCCATCGTGGGCGCGGGCCCGTCCGGCTTCTATGCCGCCGACGGGCTGATGCGCACCAATCCGGACCTGCATATCGACATCATCGACCGACTGCCGACACCCCACGGCCTGATCCGGGCCGGGGTAGCGCCCGATCACCAGGGCACCAAGGCCGTGGCGCGCCAGTTCGACCGCCTGCTGGCGCGGCCCGATGTGCGCTTCGCCGGCAATATCGAGGTCGGCCGCGACCTGTCCTGGGACGAACTCCTGACGGGCTATGACGCCATCATCGTCGCCACCGGCATGGTGATCGACAGGAAGCTCGGCGTGCCGGGCGAGGAGCTGCCGCATGTCTGGGGCTCGTGGCGCTTCGTCGGCTGGCTGAACGGCCATCCCGATTTCCGCCAGGGCCCCGACCTGTCGAAGGTGAAATCGGTGGCGGTGATCGGCAACGGCAACGTGGCGCTCGACGTGGCGCGCGTGCTCGCCAAATCGGCCGACGAGATGGTCAAGAGCGACATCGTGCCGGAAGCGGGCGCCGCCATCGCCGCAGCGCCGCTCACCGACATCCATGTGATCGGCCGGCGCGGGCCCGAGCACGCCTCCTTCACCAACAACGAGCTGGCCGAAATGGGGCGGCTGTCGCGCGCCGTGGCGGTGACGGAGGCGAAGGGGCTGGACGCGACGCCGCCTTCGTCCGATCCGACGCCCGAACGGCTGCGCAAAGCCAAGAACCTGGACATCCTGCGCGGCTTTGCCAACAACAAGGCCGGCGCCAAGCCGGTGACGGTGCATTTCCACTTCCAGGCGGCGCCGGTGGCGTTCAAGCCGGGCGTGGTCGAACTCACGCCCAATTCGGTGAGGGGCGGCAAGCTCCCCGTCGATCTGGTCGTGACCTGCATCGGCTATGTCGGCGAGGATTTCCCCAAGCGCGAGGATGTCTTTCCCGTGGGCTGGGCCAAGCGCGGTCCCACCGGCACGATTCCGACCAACCGGACGGAGAGCCACGCCATGGCCCAGCAGGTCCTGGCCTGGCTCGAGGCGCGCGATCCCAAGAGCGGGCCCGACGTGCTGCCGATCGCGGTCGACGCGGCGGGCTGGCACCGCATCGACAAGCACGAGATCGCGGCCGGCGCGGCGCTCGGCCGGCCTCGCGTGAAATTGACGGATTGGCAGGCGCTGTTGGACGTCGCGCAGGACGGCTGACGGCCCTATGGTTGCCCCTGGCCGGGGGGTCATCAGGGAGCTGTCATGCTGAAGCTAGGTCGTCGTTTTGCCTGTGCGCTTGTTGCCGCTGCTGCGTTCGCGGCGCCCGCCTACGCACAAACCACGCTCAAGGTCGCGCTGCATTCGGATCTCAAGATCATCGATCCGATCTGGACCACGGCGCTGATCTCCACCCATCACGGCAACATGGTCTACGACACGCTGTTCGCCCTCGACGACAAGCTCGAGGTCAAGCCGCAGATGGTCGACAAGTGGCAGGTCTCACCCGACAAGCTCATCTGGACCTTCACCTTGCGCGACGGGCTCGAATGGCACGACGGCAAGCCGGTGACGGCCGAGGATTGCGTCGCCTCGATCAAGCGCTGGGGCGCCAAGGATTCGATGGGCCAGAAGCTGATGGGTGTGGTGACCGAGCTGTCGGCACCCGACGCCAAGACCATCAAGATGGTCCTGAAGCAGCCTTACGGGCTGGTGCTCGAATCGCTCGGCAAGTCGAGCTCGAACGTGGCCTATATGATGCCCAAGGAGATCGCCAGCACCGATCCCAACAGCCAGATCACCGACGCCACCGGCTCGGGCCCCTTCATCTTCAAGAAGGACGAATGGAAGCCGGGCGAGAAGGCCGTCTACCTCAAGAACCCCAAATACAAGCCGCGCTCCGAGCCCGCGTCGGGCCTGGCCGGCGGCAAGGTTGCCAAGGTCGACCGGGTCGAATGGATCTGGATCCCCGACACGTCGACCCAGGTCAATGCCCTGATCAACGGCGAGGTCGACCTGGTCGAGATCGTGCCGCCCGACCTGCTGCCGCTGCTGGCCAAGGAAAAGACCGTCAAGACCATGGTGACCAACACGGCGGGCCGCCAGTACGCCATGCGCTTCAACGTGCTCTTCAAGCCATTCGATAATGCCAAGGTGCGCCAGGCGGTGCTCTATGCCCTGTCGCAGAAGGAATTCCTCGACGCCAATGTCGGCAACCCCGAGTACTACAAGGAGTGCAAGTCGCTGTTCCCCTGCGGCTCGCCGCTCGAATCGACCAAGGGCTGGGAGGACAAGCTTTCGGGCAACGTCGCCAAGGCCAAGGAACTTTTGGCCGCGGCGGGCTACGACGGAACGCCGGTGGTGCTGCTGCACCAGACCGACACGTCGGGCCACAACAACCTCGCCACCGTCGCCAAGCCCCAGCTCGAGAAGATCGGGCTGAAGGTCGACTTGCAGCCGATGGACTGGCAGACCCTGGTGAGCCGTCGCGCCAAGAAGGATGCGCCGGACAAGGGCGGCTGGAGCGCCTTCTTCACCTCGTGGGGCGCGACCGATGTGCTCAATCCGGTGTCGGCTGCCTTCCTCAACGCCTCGTGCGACAAGGCGACGTTCGGCTGGCCGTGCGATCCCGAGCTCGAGAAGCTGCGCGACGCTTTCGCCTCGGAAGCCGACCCGGCCAAGCAGAAGGCGATCGCCGAACAGGTCCAGTTGCGCGTGCTGGAATATCCCACGCACGTGCCGCTCGGCCAGTTCACCACGCCGACGGCGATCCGCACTAACATCGACGGCCTGCTGCGCACGCCGTCGCTGGCGTTGTGGAACGTGGAGAAGAAATAACTTCTTCCGCCGGTGGTTCGTTCGGTCCGGGCAGATCGATGCTGTCGCTCGACAGGATCGACCTCCTCGCCGAGCGTGCCGGCCGAGTCGCCGTCCGTCCAAGTCATCCAGATGTCCAGGCGCTCACTGTCGATAGAACCATGTGGCCAAGGAGCAGTGAGATGAGCCACGCCGAAGTCGAACGCTTTGCCCAGGACCTGAAAGCCAAGCCCGCGCTGTTGGCGGAAATCAGGAAGAACGAACAATTGGCGGCGGCGGTGAGCGCCGCCGCCCGCCATGGCTACGACTTCACTCTCGACGAGGCGAAGGCCTTTGTCGTGGCCAGGGCCAAGGCCTCTGGCAAGCAACTCTCCGACAGCCAACTCGACAACGTCGCCGGTGGCGCGTCGACCTATTGCATCCCGTGCATGAGTCCCCCTCCGTGGACTCCGGGCGGTGGCAAGTTCTAGGGCCCGAAGGCTAATCCAGCCGCACGCTGATCCCTTCGAGATCCTTACTCGATGCGGGGTAGCGCTTCATCACCGCCGCGTCGTGGCCGGGCACCACCATGTCGAGCCGGCCGTCGGCCAGCTTCTGCAGCTTGTCGTAGCCCGCCAGCATGTCGGCGACCGAGTAGACGATCGAGAACAGCTTCTTGTCCTCGATG
>DATHNU010000834.1:0-4686 GCA_035485695.1 Reyranella sp.
CTACTCGCGCGACGACACGCGCGACGGGCTGCTGCTGCGCATGAAGGAGGCGATGGACAAGACGCTGGACGAGGCGTGGCGCAAGCGCGCCGCCGGCCTGCCGCTCGTCACCCGGCGTGAGGCCCTGGTGCTCGCCTCGATCATCGAGAAGGAGACGGCGATTCCGGCCGAGCGGCCGCGCGTGGCGGCGGTCTACCTGAACCGGTTGCGCCGCCGCATGAAGCTCGAGAGCGACCCGACGGTTATCTACGGCCTGACCGGAGGGAAGGGCCCGTTGAACCGCGATCTCACGCGCGCCGACCTGATGTCGACCTCGCCCTACAACACCTACATGGTCACGGGCCTGCCGCCGGGCCCGATCTGCAATCCGGGTCGCGCCTCGATCGTGGCGGCGACCAACCCTGCGCCGCGCGACCGCTCGCTTTACTTCGTCGCCGATGGTCAGGGCGGTCACGCCTTCGCGGCCAACCTGCTCGAGCACAACCGCAATGTCGAGCGCTGGCGGCAGATCCAGCGCGAGCGCCAGGAGCAGCAGCTCCAGACGCCGTCCGCTGCGCCCGGTTCGCCATCGTCGCCTGTTCCGGCACCCCAGACCGTGCCGGCACCGGCGCGGCAGTGAGCCATGCCGGTCATTCTCCTGGCCCTCGTTGCGCTGGCGGCCGTGGCGATCCTCATCTTCTGGTTCACGCGCGCAAACCCGTCGACGCTCGCCCGTGCGGTGCGGCCCATCCTGGTCGTGCTCGGCGCCATCGGCATTGGCGGGCTGCTGATCTTCGGCGTGCGTTTCCTGCCCAGCGTGCTGCCCGAACTGTTCGGGCTGGCCGGGGTCGTGATCACGGCGCTGATCGCGCGCGCGGTGCGCAGAGGGTCGTCAGGCGGCTTCAGCTCGCCGGGCAGCGCCGCACGGCGCACCGAGGTGCGCACCGCCTTCCTGCAGGCGTGGCTCGATCATGGCACCGGCGACGTCGGCGGCACCGTGTTGGCCGGCCGCTTCTCGGGTCGGACGCTCGACGGCCTGGGCGACGCCGAGTTGCTCGATCTGCATCTCGAATGCTCGGCCGACGCCGATTCGCTCAGGATCCTCGAACCCTATCTCGACCGGCGGCTCGGCGCCGACTGGCGCAACGCGCACCAGGCGCCGCCGCGCGGGCCGCGCTCCGACATGACGCGGGACGAGGCGCTGGCCGTGTTGGGCCTGGCCGAGGGTGCCAGCGAAGACGACATCAAGGCCGCGCATCGCCGCCTGATCCAGCGCATGCACCCCGACGTCGGTGGCAGCGCCGACCTGGCCGCCCGCATCAATCGTGCAAAGGACGTACTGCTTGGTTGACCTTGCCAGAACCGCAGCCGGTGTGGCATCTAGCGCGGCCCCTGAATGGTCATGGGAAACTGCTGTCAAATCATTGATATATCCATGCAATCCGGGGATTGAACGAGGTCGATGAGCATGGCGCAGCGCGTCCGCAAAGCTGTCTTGCCGGTGGCCGGATTGGGCACCCGCTTCCTGCCCGCCACCAAGGCCATGCCGAAGGAGATGCTGACGGTCGTCGACCGGCCGCTGATCCAGTACGCCGTCGAGGAGTGCCTGGCGGCGGGCATCGAGGAGTTCGTCTTCGTCACCGGCCGCAACAAGAGCGCGCTCGAGGATCATTTCGACTCGGCCTACGAGCTGGAAGCGACCCTGCAGCAGCGCGGCAAGGCGCGCGAGCTGAAGCAGACCCAGGAGGCCACGATCAAGGCGGGCAACGCGGTGTTCACCCGCCAGCAAAAGCCGCTGGGACTGGGCCACGCGGTGTGGTGCGCGCGCGATTGGATCGGCAACGAGCCCTTCGCCGTGCTGCTGCCCGATGAGCTCACGATCGATTCGCCGACCTGCATCGCGCAGCTTGTGGCGGCTCACGACAAGACCGGCGGCAACGTGGTCGCGGTGATGGACGTACCGCGCGAGCAGACCAAGAACTACGGCATCGCCGCGGTGAAGGCCGAGAAGGACGGGCTGGCCGAGATCACCGGCCTGGTCGAAAAGCCCAAGCCCGCGGAGGCGCCCTCGACCCTGGCTCTGATCGGCCGCTACGTCCTGCAGCCCGAGGTGTTCGGCCATCTCGGCCGGCATGAAACCGGCGCCGGCGGCGAGATCCAGCTCACCGATGCCATGGCCAAGATGATCGGCCGCAGGCCGTTCCACGCGCTGCGCTATAGCGGCCGGCGCTACGATTGCGGCAGCCGCATCGGATTTCTCGAGGCAAACGTCGCCGTTGCGCTGCATCGCTCCGACACCACGGCGGAAACGCGGGCGTTGCTCGAGCGCCTGCTGAAGGACTGAGTCGATGCGTATTGCCATGATAGGGTCGGGTTACGTCGGACTTGTGTCCGGCGCCTGCTTCGCCCAGTTCGGCCATGACGTGGCCTGCGTCGACAAGGACGAGGGCAAGATCGCCCGCCTGCGCAAGGGCGAAATGCCGATCTACGAACCCGGCCTCGACAAGCTGGTCACCGACAACATGCGCGCGGGTCGCCTCGCCTTCGGAAACGGCCTCGGTGAGGCGGTGGCCAACGCTGACGCGGTGTTCATCGCCGTCGGCACGCCGACCCGCCGCGGCGACGGCCACGCCGACCTGAGCTACGTCTACGCCGCTGCCGCCGAGATCGCCGACGCCATCCGCGGCTATACCGTCGTCGTCACCAAGTCGACGGTGCCGGTCGGCACCGGACGCGAGGTGGCGCGCATCATCCGCGAGGCCCAGCCGGCCGCCGAGTTCGACGTCTGCTCGAATCCGGAGTTCCTGCGCGAGGGTGCCGCGATCGAGGATTTCATGAAGCCGGACCGGGTCGTGATCGGCGTCGAGAGCGAGCGGGCACGCGACGTGATGGCGGGCATCTACCGGCCGCTCAACCTCATCCAGACGCCGATGGTGTTCACCAATATCGAGACGGCCGAGGTCACCAAGTATGCCGGCAACGCCTTCCTCGCCACCAAGATCACCTTCATCAACGAGATCGCCGATCTGTGCGAGAAGGTGGGCGCCGACGTCCATGACGTGGCGCGCGGCATAGGGCTCGACGGCCGCATTGGCCGCAAGTTCCTGCATCCCGGCCCGGGTTTCGGCGGATCGTGCTTTCCCAAGGATACGCTGGCGCTCGCCTACACCGCGCGCGAGGTCGATGCGCCGCAGACCATCGTCGAGCAGGTGATCGAGATCAACAATTCGCGCAAGAAGAAGATGGCCCGGAAGGTCGTCGACTTCTGCGGCGGCTCGGTATCCGGCCTCACGGTCGGCGTGCTGGGCCTCACCTTCAAGGCCAACACCGATGACATGCGCGACGCGCCGTCGCTCGACATCGTGCCCGCCCTGCAGGCGGCGGGCGCCAGGATCGTCGCCTTCGATCCCGAGGGCATGACCGAGGCGGGCCGCATGCTGCCCGGCATCGCCTTCGCCAAGACGGCTTACGAGGCGGCCTTCGAAGCCGACGTGCTGGTCGTGATCACCGAATGGCACGAGTTCCGCGGACTCGATCCGCGGCGTATCAAACAGGTCATGCGCCAGCCGCGCATCGTCGACCTGCGCAACATCTTCGACCCCGAGGAAATGCGCGGGCTGGGTTTCGCCTATGAGGGCGTAGGCCGGCCCAAGCCGCGCAACTGAGAAGTCACGTCCATCCGGAGCGTTTGCATGAGCCAGACGGCGCATCAGTTCGACCCCTCCATCCTGCGCGAGTACGACATCCGCGGCATCGTCGGCGGCTCGGTGCATGCCGCCGACGCGCGCGCCATCGGCCGCACCTTCGGCACGATGGTCCGCCGCAAGGGCGGCAGGCGCGTGGCGCTGGGCTATGACGGACGGCTGAGCTCACCCGAACTGGCCGCCGCCTGCATCGAAGGCCTTACGGCTGCCGGCATCGACGTCATCAATATCGGCGTGGCGGCGACGCCGATGCTCTATTTCGCCGTCTACCACTTCAATGTTGACGGCGGCATCCAGATCACGGGCTCGCACAATCCGCCGGACTACAACGGCTTCAAGATGATGATGGGCAAGAAATCGTTCTTCGGTCCCGACATCCAGACGCTGGGTGCGCTGGCGGGTAAGGGCGACTGGGAAAGCGGGCAGGGCAAGGCGGAGAAGAAGAACATCCTGGCCGACTACGCGGCGCGGCTGCTGCGCGACGTGAAGCCCGGCAAGAAGCTCAGGGTCGCGTGGGACGTCGGCAACGGCGCGGTCGGCGTGTCGATCCGCGCTGTCGTCGACAAGCTGCCGGGCGAGCATTTCGTGCTGAACGAGAAGGTCGACGGCACCTTCCCGGCGCACCATCCCGATCCGACCGTGCCCGAGAACCTCGTGCAGCTCATGGCCGAGGTGAAGCAGCGCGGCTGCGACCTCGGCATCGCCTTCGACGGCGACGGCGACCGCATCGGCGCGATCGACGGCAAGGGCCGCATCCTGTGGGGCGACCAGCTCCTGGTGCTGTGGTCGCGCGACGTGCTGAAGACGCATCCGGGCGCCACCATCATCGCCGACGTCAAGGCAAGCCAAGTGCTGTTCGACGAGATCGCGCGCGCCGGCGGCAAGCCGATGATGTTCAAGACCGGCCATTCGCTGATCAAGAGCAAGATGGCGGAGATCGGCGCGCCGCTGGCCGGCGAGATGAGCGGTCACATCTTCTTTGCCGACACCTTTTATGGCTTCG
>DATHNU010000835.1:0-4928 GCA_035485695.1 Reyranella sp.
AACCATGATCACCGTGACCGCGGGACAATTGGTGAAGCGTGGCCAGGAGTCCCAACTCGAGGCGCTCATGGTCGACCTCACCGCGAAGGTGAACGCAAACGAGCCCGGGAACGTGACCTTCGACTGGGTCCGCGACAGCACCGATCGGCAGCGCTATCTGGTCATCGAACAATACGCCGATCGGAAGGCGTTCGACTTCCATAACGGCACGCAATACCTGAAGGATTTCATCCCCAAGCTGCTGGCCTGTCTGCAACAGCCGCCGACGGTCACGATCTACGGTGATGTGGTCCGGCCGCCGCCGGTCGAACCGGCGTCGTACTTTCACATCGGGGTCGTCGTCCCGAATCTCGAACAGGCGATCGCCCGCTATTCGGACGTGCTTGGCATCAAGTTCGCCGAACCGGCGACGTTTCACATTCCCAGGCTCGAGGATCCCGACCCGCATCCCGGCACGCTCGTCGGGGCCTTCTCGATGACCGAGCCGCCTTACTACGAGCTCATCCAGGCGGCCGGCACCGGCATCATCGCGCCGTCGAACGCCGGCAGGATACTGTATTTCGCCTGTTGGGAATCCGACATGGCGGGAAGGCTCGCTCAGCTCAAGAAGCAAAATGTCGGTATCGACGCGCTGTTCCGGATGGACGCGACCTCGCCGCCGTTTGCGATGATCACCGCACCGGATCTGCTCGGGGCGCGCATCGAATATGTCGACGTGAGCGACCGGCCGGCGATCGAAGAGTGGGTCCGCACCGGAAAATATCCAGGCGGAATCGGACAGCAGACGTCCAGGCTTGCCGGGGTGAAGAGGTCGGGGTCCGGTTCGCCGCCGCGCTGATCTGCGATCCGAAAGTCTTCACGAGGTCGGGCGCCGGATCTCGGCCCGAGCGCCGGATGCTCGACCGGCCACCCGCCGAGGCGGCCTCAGCTGCCTGTAGACGCGTAGCGGGCGATGCCGGCGCGCCAGGCGAGGAACGACAGGGCCAGAAACGCAAAGCCCGCGACCGGCGCGAGCGGCAGGAGCCAGTCCGGCGCGCCGAGCGGATCCGGCCGCTTCAGGATGGCGAGCACCGGGTAGTAGGCCACGCAGGCGAGCGGTATGCCGAAGGTGAGCAGCCGCCGGAACCAGGTCGCGTAGATGTTGAGCGGGTACTGCGCTGCCTGGACGCCGCCGTAAGTGAGGATGTTCGCGATCTCCAGGCTCTCGACGGTCCAGAAGGCAAGCGTGGCCTGCAGGACCAGGATTCCGACGAACAGCGCCACGCCGCCGGCCACGGCCCACACCGCGGTCGCGACCGCGGCTGCATCCCAGTCGATCGGGACGAGTCTGCTCGCGAGGATCAGCACCGCGACGCCCTGCAGCAGTCGTCCCAATCGCGACAGACGGACCTCGTGGCCGGCCAGCTGCAGGGCGGCGGCGCGCGGTCGCAGCAACACGCGGTCGAAGGCGCCGGTACGCACGAAGTCGGTGCCGAACACATCGAAGCCGCGGCCGAGCAGGTCGGCGATCGAGAACATGATATTGACCAGGGCGTAGAACAGCGCAGCCTCGCCGAAGGACCAGCCGCCGACCGGCCCGAAACGATGGAACAGAGCGAACACGCTCAGGATCTCGATCGCCGTGGCCGCGCAGTGGCCGATGGTGAGCATCAGGGTGGCCGCCGGATACTGCGCCTGGGCGCGCAGCGAGGTGACGACGTAGCGGCCATAGAGGGCGAACGCGTTCATGGTCAGCCGCCCAGCATTTCGAGCCGGCGCATCATGCGCTCCATGGCCAGGCGGCCGAGGATGATCAGCGCCACGGTCCAGCCCGCCTGCAGGGCCAGTCCCTGCAGTGCCGCGCCGCCGACCAAGTCGGCGAAGTAGATGCGGAACGGGATGTCGACGAGGCCGGCAAACGGCTGCACGTGCAGGAAGGGCCGCAGGGCGTCGGGGAAGAAGTCGAGCGGCAGCAGGCTGCCGGAGAAGACGATCACCAGCGGCGTCAGGACGGCGTTCACGCCGCGCTCGTTGAGGCTCGCGGCCACGACGATGTTCGCCAGCATCAGGACGGCAGCGCTGAGCGCCGTCATGAGCACGAAGGCGGGAAGGAACAGCAACGCCGCTGCCACGCCGGAGGGCGGCCGCCACGCCCAGGCCCCGAGGCCCGCGAGCGGCAGCACGATGCCTGCCGCCAGCAGCATCAGCAGCGCGCGCGGCAGGGCGCGAGCAAGCATCCATCCCAGGGTGCGCGCATACCAGAAGCGGTAGGTGTCGAGCGGCCGCAGCCGGTCATAGCCGACGCCGCCGCTGCGCACCGCCTGGCCGATCTCCGGATCGGCGAGCCATGGCAACAGTGCCAGCAGTGCCTGGCCGAGCCATACGTAGGTGATGACGTCGGCGAGGCTGATCGGCGCCGCCGCTGCGTGGGCACCGTAGAAGGCAGCGAAGACCATGATTCGGATCGCACCCCACCAGCATTGCGTGGCAAAGCCCGCCAACGCGGCGGTGCGGTACTGCAGCATGAGCTGGAAGCGTGTGCGGAAGGCCGCGAGGTAGGGACGAACCGACGGCATCGTCACGCCTCACGGGCGTCGTGCAGGTCGTAGAACCGCGTGATCACCTCCTCGATGGCGGGCTCGTCGACATGGATGTCCTCGACGGCGTGCTCCGCCGCGATGGCGGCGATCAGTTTCGGCGTCGGGATGTCCGCCGGGTCGAAGGCGAGCTCGAGCGAGCGTTCACTGCGCGTCCGGACCGTGACGCCGCGAATCTCGAGGTCGGGCGCGGGACCGGCGAAGTCGATGTAGAGCCGTCGTTCGGCGAGAACGCCGGCCCGGAGGTTCTCGAACGGGCCATCGGCGAGCAGGCGGCCCTGGCCGATGACGATGACACGCTCGGCCAGCGCCTCGACGTCGTGCATGTCGTGCGTCGTGAGCAGCACCGTCACGCCTTGCTCGCGGTTGAGCCGCCGCACGAACGCGCGGACGGCGAGCTTCG
This sequence comes from Reyranella sp., assembly GCA_035485695.1. Classification (GTDB taxonomy): domain Bacteria; phylum Pseudomonadota; class Alphaproteobacteria; order Reyranellales; family Reyranellaceae; genus Reyranella. The sequence continues at coordinate 2,980 of DATHNU010000835.1, forward strand.
ACGGCGCATCGAGCCCGATGGTCGGCTCGTCGAGGAACAGGATGGCGGGATCGTGCAGCAGGGCGGCGGCAAATTCGGCTCGCATGCGCTGGCCGAGCGAGAGCTGGCGCACCGGCTGGGCAAGCAGCGGCTCGAGCCGCAGCATGGCCACGAGCTCGTCGCGTCGGCGGCGGTAGTGCGCGGGTTCCACGCGATAGATGTCGGCCAGGAGGTCGAAGCCATCGAGCACGGGCAGGTCCCACCAGAGCTGGCTGCGCTGGCCGAACACCACGCCGATGCGCGCCACATGGCGCACGCGGTCCTCGTAGGGCACGAGGCCAGCCACCTCGACCCGGCCGCTGGTGGGCCGCAGGATGCCCGACAGGATCTTCACGGTCGTGGACTTGCCCGCGCCATTGGGGCCGATGAAGGCCAGCAGCTCGCCGGCCTCGAGTCTGAACGAGACGTCGACCAGGGCGTGGACCTCCCGCCATCGTCGGCGCACGAGGCCACGAAGGGCGCCAGCGAGGCCGGGCGCGCGTTCAGCGACGCGATAGGTCTTGGCCAGCGCCTCGACGAGGATCTGGGACATGTCGGGCGTCCGCCGGTTGGCCGAAAAGGGCGGGGAACCTATGCGGTGTCTGCCACCGGGTCAACCATCCGCGGCACGGTGAAAGGCTGTCTTGATCCAAGACGCGGTGAGCCGCCTGATCGGGCGGCTTTTTGCCGGCGGTCTCACAGAGCATCAAGCCGAGCGGGGGCACACGTCGATTCCCGCGGCGCCGACATGTTGCTTTCTGGTCACACTGGGACTGACGTCGCACTGTGTGCAGTCAACACGTAGAGCCAATTCCTCTCGCACCGTGTAAAATGCCCGACGGGGGCTTGGGTCGAGGAGGTACGGAGATGAGAAAGGCTTTATGCGTTGCGGGCGCTCTGGTGTTGTTGCCTGCGGTAGGCCACGCGCAGGAATTTGCACCCCTGCCTGGTTTCTATATCGGAGCGGGCGCCGGCGGTGCGTGGTACCTCCCCAGCTCGACGAGTATCGGTGGAACGTTTTCCGGCACGACGGGCATGCTGGCCGACGTCGTGGCCGGCTACGATTTCGTCGGTCCGCGTGTCGAACTCGAAGTCGGCTTCGGCTTCATACCCTTCACTGCCAACCTTGCCGGAACGGCAGCGCAATCGAATTTCAGCGGCAGCGCCCATCAGCTCCAGGTCATGGGCAAGGCGCTTTATGACTTCATCCCGGCTTCGACGATCACGCCCTATATCGGTGCGGGCGCGGGCATTGCCTTCGTCGACAGCAACTCCTTCCTGGGCAACACGACGTTCGCCTACGAGGGCATCGTCGGCCTGGGCTACAACATCGACAGCCAGTGGCGCGTCGCCCTCGAAGGCCGCTTCCTGGGCACGACGACCGCCAACGTCGTCATCAACGGCGTGAACGTGGGCGTCAACAATGCCAACATCATCGCGATGCTGTACGGCCAATACAAGTTCGCCCCACCGGTCGCCTCGGCACCCCCCCCGCCGCCGCCCTCCGCCGCCCCGCCATCCTTCATGGTTTTCTTCGACTGGGACAGCTCGCGGCTGTCGGAGGCGTCGCTGAACGTCGTGCGGCAGGCGTCGGCGGCGTTCAAGAGCAAGGGCAGCGCCCGCATCAGGGCGACCGGTCACACCGATACGTCGGGGCCTGAGTCCTACAACATGGCGCTGTCGCTGCGGCGTGCGAATGCGGTCAAGGATGCGCTGGTCCGCGACGGCGTGCCGGCTGCCGCGATCACGGTGATCGGCCGCGGCGAGGCTGGTCTGCTGGTCCAGACCGCCGACGGCGTGCGCGAGCCGCAGAACCGTCGCGTCGAGATCGTCATCGACTAAGCGGTCGGTCCGACGGCGCGACAGCCGTCGTGAGAAGGTCGCTGCGCCTCGGGTGATCGTCCCGGGGCGCCTAGCCTCTCACCTGGACG
>DATHNU010000836.1:0-8447 GCA_035485695.1 Reyranella sp.
ATGGAGCTTATCTCCGAGGCGCGCCGGCGGTGCGTCGGCCACGCCGGGCTTGTCGTCCAGGATACGGTAGATGCCCTGCGCCGCCGAGAGGCCCACCATGCCCTGGTGCAGCACGGTACGCAGCTCGCGCATCGGCCGGAAGATTTCGATGCCCAGCATCAGGATGATGAGCAGGGCGGAGAGCGACAGGGCGCCGGCCTCGACCCGCGAAGCGCCGTAGATCAGCGCGGCGGCCGCGCCGCAGGCAATCGAGGTGTCGGTGATGCCGCGCGCCAGCGCATTGGTGGCCAGCACCCACATGGTGCGGCGGAACAGGTCGCGCGCCTCGACCTCGAGCTTGTCGGCCCGCGCCTTGCCCTGGCCGAACGCCTTCAGGGTCGCCAGGCCCTGGATCGAATCGAGGAACTCGGCGGCAAAGGAAGCGTAGCTCTTTTGCCGGCGCTGCGAATTCTTGACGTCGAACTTGTGCCACAGGCCCGGCGCGAACAACGCCACCAGCGCGAAGCCCAGCATGACCAGCGCCACCGGCAGGTCGATGAAGGCCACGATGGCAAAGATCAGCAGCGGCGACAGCAGCGCGATCAGGAACTGCGGCAGGAACTGGCCGAAATAGGTCTCGAGCTGCTCGACGCCGTCGATCATGGAGAGCGTCAGCGCGCCCGAGCGCTGGCGGCCGACCGTGCCCGGCCCGAGGGCGGCGATGCGGTCGTAGAGCGTTCGCCGCAGCGCCTTCTGCACCCGCGCCGCCGTCTCGTGCGCCACCACGGCGCGCCAATGCTCGGCCGTGCCGCGCAGCACCATGACGAGAGCGATCAGCAGGATGGACGGCACCAGCTGGCTAAGCGTGCGGCCGGCGAAGACCTGGCCGATCAGCCAGCCTAAAAGGCCCAGGCGGGCGACGCCCAGCCCGACGGATAAAAGGCCGATGGCGACGGCGCCGGCGATCCGCCCGCGCACGCCCTTGGTGAAGACCAGAAGACGCGGTTCGATGTGCATGGCGGCCATGCTAAGCCGAACGTCAATATTCGTCAGTCCACAATTTGGAAGAACCCCTGTACAATTCTGAACATGGACGCCAACTGGGACGATCTCCGCGTTTTCCTGACCCTGGCCCGCGAGGGCACGCTCACCACGGCGGCCAAGGCGCTGGGCGTTTCCCATCCTACCGTGTCGCGCCGCGTGCAGGCGCTCGAGCAGCAGATCGGTGCGCGCCTGTTCAAGCGCCTGCCCGATCGCTTCGTGCCGACCTCGGCCGGCGAGGAGCTTCTGGCCGACACCGAGGCGATGGAAAAAGCCGCGCTGTCGATTCACCGCCGCAGCGCCGGCCTCAGCGACACGGTGAGCGGAGTCGTGCGCCTGTCGGCCGGCGAGGCGATGGCCGCCCTGATCGCGCGCCATCTCGCCTGGTTGCGCGAGCGGCTGCGCCACATCGAGTTCGAGGTGATCGCCAGCCACACGCTGGCCAACCTGTCGCGGCGTGAGGCCGATCTCCTGATCCGCGAGCAGGTGCCGGAGCTGGCCGGCATCGTCGTGCGCAAGCTGGGTCGGGTGGCCTACGCCGTCTATGCCGCGCGCGACTTTCCGCTGGGCCGAAAGGGTGCAATCGACGGGCAGCCGTGGATCGGCTTCGATGACGACCATGGCTACATGCCGGGCCAGCAATGGCTCCTCGAGCGACTGGGCGGCACGCGCCTCGCGGTGCGCTGCAACAACTGGCTGATCGTGCACGAGGCGACGCGGTCGGGCGCCGGCCTCGCGGTGCTGCCCTGCTATCTGGGCGACCCCGACCCGGCGCTGAAGCGAATGGGCGGCGTCGTCCCCGAGGTGTTCGCTGAGCAGTGGCTGCTGGTTCACCGCGACCTCCGCGCCCTGCCGCGCGTGCGCGCCGTCATGGACGCCGTGATCGAACTCTTCCAGCGCGAGAAGGCGCTTCTGGAAGGCCGGTCGTAGGCCAGGGTCATTGCCGGGAGCGCGCCACTCCCGTCGCGCCTTGAGGTCTTTCCACTACGCCTTCCTTTGACTTCGCTCAGGGCAGGCACTGCGCACGGCTTCGGTCGTGATGACGGGGAGGAGGTTTGTCGCCAGGCCGCGACGGCCTATAGTCGCTGCAATCTTCCCGGGAGGAAGCGCCATGAAGAAAATCGTCCTTGCCCTTGCCGTCTCGGCAGTGGCGACGTCCGCCCATGCCGAGAACGGCATCCTGCCGATGGCGTCCAAGCCGGAGGAGGTGGGTCTCTCCTCGACGCAGCTCAAGCGCCTCGAGGAAGTCACCCAGAAGCACATCGACGAGGGGCTGGTGCCCGGCGCGGTCATGCTGGTGGCGCGGCGCGGCAAGATCGCCTGGATGTCGGTGCTCGGCAAACGCGACATCGCGGCGGGCGATGCGATGAAATACGACTCGATCTTTCGCATCTATTCCATGACCAAGCCGATGGTGAGCGTGGCGGTCATGCAGCTGGTCGAGGAAGGCAAGCTGCAGGTGAGCGATCCGGTGTCGAAGTACCTGCCCGAGATCGGCAAGATGAAGGTCGGCGTCGAGAAGACCGTCGACGGCAAACCGGTGCTGCAGCTCAGCGATCCCGACCGGCCGATGACGGTGCAGGACCTGCTGCGCCACACCTCGGGCCTCGTCTATGGCTCGCGCGGCACGAACCTCGTTAACCAGGCCTATATCGACGCCAAGATCGGCGATCGCGCCGACACCAATGACCAGTTCGTCTCCAAGCTCTCGGCGATGCCGTTGAAATTTCAGCCCGGCGCGCGGTGGGAATACGGCGTGTCGGTCGACGTGCAGGGAAGGCTCGTGGAGGTGATCGACGGCAAGACCTTGGGCGAGGCCTTGAGCGCCCGCGTCTTCAAGCCGCTCGGCATGGTCGATTCGGGCTTCCAGGTACCGGCCGACAAGGTCGCGCGCGCCGCCCAGCCCGGTCCGCGCCCCAACGGCGAGCCGATGACGCCGCGCTTCGCCGTCAATGACGGCGCCAAGTACGAATCGGGCGGCGGCGGCATGGTCTCGACCATGGAGGATTATCTCCGCTTCACCACCATGCTCGCCAACAAGGGCGAGCTTTCAGGCAAGCGGCTGCTCGGCAAGCAGACGGTTTCCTTCATGACCGCGGACCATGTCGGCGACCGGCCCGGCCGCCCGCCCGGCCTGGGCTTTGGCCTTGGTTTCGAGGTGCGCACCACCACGGGCGAGGCGGCCCTGCCCGGTTCGGTCGGCGAATATGGCTGGGCCGGCAATGCCGGCACGCTGTTCTGGATCGATCCGAAGGAGCAGCTCATCGCCATCTACATGGTGCAGGTGAGCGATCCCGACCGCGTCGCGCTGCGCAACCAGTTCAGAACGATGGTGCAATCGGCCATCATCGAGTGAGGGGAGAACTGCTCATGAGCCATCTCAGCCGCAGGTTTGCCATTGCCCTGCTGTCGTGCGCCGCGGCGATGCCCGCCGCGCTGCACGCCGAGACTCCGGCGCCCATGGCCGGCAAGCCGGAAGACGTCGGGCTGTCGTCGGCGCAATTGAAGCGCCTCGAGGCTGCCACCAAGAAGAACATCGACGATGGGCTGATGCCCGGCGCCGTCATGCTGGTGGCGCGCCACGGCAAGGTCGCGTGGATATCCGTGCAGGGCAAGCGCGCGCCCGATGCGGACGATCCGATGAAGTTCGATTCGATCTTCCGCATCTATTCCATGACCAAGCCGATCACCAGCATCGCGCTGATGCAGCTGGTCGAGGAAGGCAAGCTGCAGGTGAGCGATCCCGTCGCCAAGTTCCTGCCGGAGATCGGCAAGATGAAGGTCGGCACCGAGGTCGCGGGGCCCGACGGCAAGCCCGTCCTGCATCTCAGCGATCCCGACCGGCAGATGACGGTGCAGGACCTGCTGCGCCACACATCGGGACTGACCTACGGCAACCGCGGCACGTCGCTGGTTCACCAGGCCTACATCGACGCCAAGGTCGGCGACCGCACCGCCACCGTCGAGGAGATGGTGCACCGCCTGTCCGGCGTGCCGTTGCTCTTCACCCCGGGCGCGCGCTGGGAATACAGCGTGGCGGTCGACGTGCAGGGCCGCCTGATCGAGGTCCTGACCGGCAAGAAATTCAGTGAAGCGCTGTCCGAACGCGTACTGCAGCCGCTCGGCATGGTCGATAGCGGCTTCCAGGTGCCGGCCGACAAGCTGGCGCGCGCCGCCCAGCCCGGCCAGAAGCCCAACGGCCCGCCGATGACGCCGCGCTTCAAGGTCGACGACGGCGCCAAGTACGAATCGGGCGGCGGCGGCATGCTGAGCACCACCGAGGACTACCTGCGCTTCACCATGGCGCTGGCCAATGGCGGCGCCTATCAGGGCAAGCGCATCATCGGCAAGAAGACCTTGGAGTTCATGACCGCCGATCACGTCGGCAACCGTCCCGGCCGGCCGGAGGGCTTCGGGTTCGGCCTGGGCTTCGAGGTCCACACGCGGCTGGGCGATTCGGCCGTCGAGGGTTCGGTCGGCGAATATGGCTGGTCGGGCGCTGCCGGCACGACCTTCTGGGTCGATCCCAAGGAAGAGCTTTTGGCCATCTACATGGTGCAGGCGAGCGAAGGCGACACGCGCTTCCTGCGCACCCAGTTCCGGGCCATGGTGCAGGCCGCGCTCATCGACTAGAAGGGCGTCCTTATAGGAGGACGCCTTTTATGTTCCGTCGTTCGTTTGTTGTCCTGGCCGGCCTGGCGCTCGCCATGCCGGCCGCCGCCCAGCAGCCGCCGTTGAAGATCGCGCTGATCTACGGCAAGACCGGTCCGCTGGAAGCCTATGCGCGTCAGACCGAGGCCGGTTTCATGCTCGGGCTGGAATACGCCACCCAGGGCACGATGGAAGTCGACGGCCGCAAGATCCAGGTCATCCTGAAGGACGACCAGCTGAAGCCCGACCTCGCCAAGGCCGCCCTCGAGCAGGCCTATGGCGACGACAAGGTCGACATCGCCGTCGGCACCTCGTCGTCGGCCGCGGCGCTCGCCATGCTGCCGGTCGCCGAGGAATACAAGAAGCTCCTGATCGTCGAGCCGGCCGTGGCCGACCAGATCACCGGCGACAAGTGGAACCGCTACGTCTTCCGCACGGCGCGCAACTCGACGCAGGACGCGCTGGCCGCCGCCGCGACCCTGAAGGACGAGAACATCAGCATCGCCACGCTCGCCCAGGACTATGCCTTCGGCAAGGACGGCGTGGCCTCGCTCAAGGAGGCGCTGGCCGCCGTCGGCTCGAAGGCCAAGATCGTGCACGAGGAATATGCGCCGCAGGCCACCACCGACTTCACCGCGCCGGCCCAGCGCATCTTCGACGCGCTGAAGGACAAGCCCGGCCGCAAGATCGTGGTCGTGGTGTGGGCGGGCGCCCATCCGCTGCCCAAGCTGATGGACCTCAAGCCGGAGCGCTACGGCATCGAGATCGCGCCGGGCGGCAACATCCTGCCGGTGATGGCCGGCTGGAAGCAGTTCCCCGGCCTCGAAGGCGCCATCTACTACTACTGGGGCTTCCCCAAGAACGCGGTCAACGACTGGCTGGTGACCGAATACAAGAAGAAGAACAATGGCACGCCGCCCGACTTCTTCGTCGCCGGCGGCATGGCGGCCGCCCTCGCCGTCGTCGCGGCGGTGAAGAAGGCCAAGAGCACCGACAGCGAGAAGCTGATCGCGGCCATGGAAGGCATGAGCTTCGAGACGCCCAAGGGCACGATGACCTTCCGCAAGGAGGACCATCAGGCGCTGCAGGTGATGTATCACTGGCGCATGAAGAAGGACCCGCCGGACAACGTCGACCTCCTCGAGCTGGTGCGCGAGATCCCGGCCGACGAGCTCAAGCTTCCGATCAAGAACAAGCGTTGAGTCTGGCGATCTCACTCCAGCACCAACCTCATCCTGAGAAGCCGCGCGCAGCGCGGCGTCTCGAAGGATGGGCAACACCGGGACTGCTGCCCACCCTTCGAGACGCACCGCTACGCGGTGCTCCTCAGGGTGAGGTCTTGTGTGAGGTTACGACACGCCAAGCATCATGCTCTCAACCGAAGACCTGACCATCCGGTTCGGCGGACATGCCGCTGTCGACGGGGTGAGCTGCGCCTTTCAGCCGGGCACGCTCACCGCCATCGTCGGGCCGAACGGCGCCGGCAAGACGACCTACTTCAACCTGATCTCGGGCCAGCTTCCGGCCACGTCCGGCAAGGTGCGGCTGAACGGCGAGGACATCACCGGCCTGGCCGCACCGCGCCGCACGCGTCTCGGCCTCGGCCGCGCCTTCCAGCTCACCAACCTCTTCCCCAACCTCACGGCGCTGGAGAATGTCCGGCTGGCCGTTCAGGTGAAAAGCGGCAAGGCGTTCGATCTCTTCTCACGTGCGTTGACGCACCGCGAGCTGATCGATCGGGCGATGGCGCATCTCGCCGCCGTGTCGCTGGCCGAGCGCGCCCAGGCGGTGGCGGCGACCCTGCCGCACGGCGACCAGCGCAAGCTCGAGGTCGCCATCCTGCTGGCGCTCGAGCCCGACATCTTCATGTTCGACGAGCCGACCGCCGGCATGAGCATCGATGAGGTGCCGACCGTGCTCGACATCATCGCTGCCATCAAGGCGCGGGGCGACAAGACCATCCTGCTGGTCGAGCACAAGATGGATGTGGTGCGCGCTTTGTCGGACCGCATCGTCGTGCTGCACCAGGGCAGGCTGGTGGCCGACGGCAAGCCCGCCGAGGTGATCAATTCCGACATCGTGCGCGAGGCCTATCTCGGCGGGGCGGCCCCAGGGGATGGGCATGGCTGAGACGCTGCTGAGCCTCAAGGGCGTGCAGACCCGCATCGGCCGCTATCACATCCTGCACGGCGTCGACTTCGACGTGCCCGAGGGCGGGCTCACCATGCTGCTGGGCCGCAATGGCGCGGGCAAGACCACGACTCTGCGCACCATCATGGGATTGTGGCGCGCCGCCTCGGGCGAGATCCGCTTCGCCGGCCGCGACATCACCAGGCTGGCGACGCCGGACATCGCGCGCCTCGGCATCGCCTACGTGCCCGAGAGCATGGCGATCTTCGCCGACCTCACGGTGCAGGAGAACCTCCTGCTCGCCGCGCGCTCGGGCCCGCCCGACGCGAAGCGGCTCGACTGGATTTTCAGCCGCTTCGAGGCGCTGAAGCGCTTCTGGCAATTGCCGGCAGGCCATCTGTCGGGCGGCCAGAAGCAGATGCTGGCGGTGGCGCGCGCCATCGTCGAGCCGCGGCGCCTGCTGCTGATCGACGAGCCGACCAAGGGGCTGGCGCCCGCCATCATCGCCAACATGATCGACGCCTTCCGCGAGCTGAAGGACGGTGCCACCAGCCTGCTGGTGGTCGAGCAGAATTTCGTGTTCGCCCGCCAGCTGGGCGACACCGTGGCCGTGATGGACGACGGCAAGGTCGCGCATACCGGCGGCATGGCGGCCTTCGCTGCCGACTCGGGCCTGCAGCAGCACCTGCTCGGCCTCGGCATGGGAGAGCATCAATGAAGCGCGCCAAATGAAACGGGATTGGCTGCCGCTGCTGCTGGTCCCGGTATTGGCCGTCGTCGCCCTGCCGCTGGTCGGCTCGCCCTCGAGCTGGGTGACGCTCACCGTGGCCGGCCTCGCCATGGGGCTGATGATCTTCATCATGGCCTCGGGCCTGACGCTCACCTTCGGCCTGATGGACGTGCTCAATTTCGGCCATGGCGCCTTCATCGCCGTCGGCGCCTTCGTGGCGGCCAGCGTCATGCTGGCGCTGGCGCCCTGGATGACGGCCGATTCGCTGTGGCTCAACCTCGCCGCCGTCGGTCCGGCGGTGCTGGCGGCCGTCGTCGTGAGCGGCGCGCTGGGCTTCTTCTTCGAGCGCGTGATCGTGCGCCCGGTCTACGGCCAGCATCTGCGCCAGATCCTGGTGACGACCGGCGGCCTGATCGTGGCCGAGCAGCTCCTCAAGGTCATCTGGGGGCCCGACCAGATCACCCTGTCCCGACCGACCGCGCTGCGCGGCGCCTTCCTGCTGGGCGACATCGCGATCGAGAAATACCGCGTGCTGGCCGTGCTAATCGGCCTGGTGGTGTTCGTAGCCCTCGCGCTCACGCTCAACCGCACGCGCATCGGTCTCCTGATCCGCGCCGGCGTCGAGAACGGCGAGATGGTCGAGGCGCTGGGCTACCGCATCCGTCGCCTGTTCATCGGCGTGTTCGTGGCGGGCTCGGCGCTGGCCGGGCTGGGCGGCGCGATGTGGGGTCTCTATCAGGAGACCGTGACGGCGGCGATCGGCGCGCAGGTGGCCGTGCTGGTGTTCATCGTGATCATCATCGGCGGGCTAGGCTCGGTCGGCGGCTGCTTCGTCGGTGCCTTGCTGGTTGGGCTCACCGCCAACTACATCGGTTTCCTGGCGCCCAAGGTCGCGCTGGGCTCGAACATCCTGCTG
>DATHNU010000837.1:0-2079 GCA_035485695.1 Reyranella sp.
GAGGCGGCGCAGTCCATCGGCTTCGGCCCGGCCCACATCCTGCTGCGCCAGATCATCCCCAACGCCGTCGGGCCGCTGATCGTGCTGGTCACGCTCGACCTCGGCAACGCCATCCTGGTGTTTGCCGGGCTGTCCTTTCTCGGCCTGGGCACGGTGCCGCCGACGCCGGAATGGGGTTCGATGGTGGGCGAAGGGCGGGAGCTGGTGCAGCAATGGTGGGTGGCGACCTTTCCCGGGTTGGCCATCCTGACGGTGGTGATGGCCTTCAACTTCATGGGCGACGGCTTTCGCGATTGGCTCGATCCGCATGCCAACCGGCGCTGAGCCGTTGCTCCCCGCGCCGTTGCTGCAAGTGCGCGATCTGCGCACCTGGTTCCTGACGGATTCCGGTCCCGTCCGCGCGGTCGACGGCGTCAGCTTCGACGTGCATGCCGGCGAGACGCTGGGCATCGTGGGGGAATCCGGCTCCGGCAAGAGCGTCTGTGCCAAGTCGATCATGCGCCTGCTCGACGAGCCGGCGCGGATCGTCGGCGGCTCGATCCTGTTCAAGGGCCGCGACCTCGCGCATCTCGACGATGAAGAAATTCGCGCGGTGCGCGGTCGCGAGATCGCCATGGTGTTCCAGGACCCCATGACGTCTTTGAACCCGGTCCTGCGCATTGCGCGACAGCTCATCGAGGCGATGACGGCGCACGGCCGCTTTACCGGACCGGCGGCGCGCCGCCGCGCGATCGATCTGCTGCGGCGCATGGGCGTGGCCTCGGCCGACAGCGCTGTGAATTCGTTCCCGCATCAATTCTCCGGTGGCATGCGCCAGCGCGTCATGCTGGCCATGGGCTTCTCCAACGAGCCTTCCCTGCTCATCGCGGACGAACCGACCACTGCGCTCGACGTGACGATCCAGGCGCAGATCCTCGACCTGCTGCGCGGGCTGAACCGCGACCTTGGCACCGCCGTCATCCTGATCAGCCACGACCTCGGCGTGATCGCCAATATCTGCTCGCGCGTGCTGGTGATGTACGCCGGCGAGGTGGTCGAGGAGGGCGCGCCTGAAGATCTTCTAACCGATCCGCGCCATCCCTACACCTGGGCGCTGCTGCATGCCGCGCCGCGCATCGATGCTGAGACCGAGGATCGCCGGCTGATCACCATCGAGGGCCAGCCACCGGACCCGCGCGCCTGGCCATCGGGCTGCCGCTTTCGCGCGCGCTGCCCCTTTGCCATCGAGAAATGCGCGGAGCATCCCGAGCTGCTGCCGGTGGAGGCCGGGCGTGCCGCGCGGTGCTGGGTGACGCAGGCGGGCGGCTCGCTGCGCACCCCCGAACGCGCCAGAGCCGGCGGTGGCGCGGGGATTGCCGCGCCCGTCGATCCGCCACCGGCGGTGCCGATTCTCGAGGTCTCGGGCCTGCAGAAGCATTTTCCCCTGGCGAAGGAGACCTTCTTCGCGCGCCAGCGCGTGCTGCGCGCCGTCGATGGCGTCGACCTGCAGATCATTGCCGGTGAAACCGTCGGATTGGTGGGCGAATCGGGTTGCGGCAAGTCTACGCTGGCGAGGCTGGTCACGCGGCTGCACGAACCGACGGGTGGCAAGATTGTCTTTGCCGGCACTGACATCACCCATGCCAGCCAGTCGACGATCCGCCCGCTGCGGCGACGCATGCAGATGATCTTCCAGGACCCGTACGCGTCGCTCAATCCGCGCATGACGATCGGCGAGATCCTCGCCGGTCCACTGATCCTGCACGGCATCGCCGGGGATGCGGCAGCGGCCCGCACCCGGGTGGCCGAACTGCTCGACCTCGTCGGCCTGCCGGCTCAGTCGGTGCAACGTTTTCCGTATGAATTCTCCGGTGGCCAGCGGCAGCGCATCTCCATCGCCCGCGCCCTGGCGGTGGGCCCGGATTTCGTGGTTGCTGACGAGCCGATCTCGGCGCTCGACGTCAACATCCAGGCGCAGATCATCAACCTGATGGTCGACCTGCAGGAACGGCTGGGGCTGACCTATCTATTCATCGCGCACGATCTCGCGGTGGTGCGCCATGTCTGCGACCGCATCGCGGTGCTGTATCTCGGCAAGAT
>DATHNU010000838.1:0-5347 GCA_035485695.1 Reyranella sp.
CGAGCAGGGTCAGAAGCTGTGGCACACCTCGAACCTGTTCCGCATCGGCAACGGCGAGAAGCTGGCCAAGCGGCTCGCCGAGGTGTCGTTCGCCGACACCATGTTCTTCTGCAACTCCGGCGCCGAGGCGATCGAGGGCGGCATCAAGCTGATTCGCAAGTATCAGTTCATGAACGGCCAGCCCAAGCGCTACAAGATCATCTGCTTCCAGGCGGCATTCCACGGCCGCCTGCTGAACGCGCTCGCCGCCACCGGCAACGAGAAGTATCTTGAGGGCTTCGGCCCGCCGGCGCCCGGCTACAAGCACGCGCCGCTCAACAACACCAACGTCGTGCGCGACATGGTCGACGACGAGACCGCCGGCATCCTGGTCGAGCCGATCCAGGGCGAGGGCGGCATCCGCGCCACGACCACGCAGTTCCTCAAGGACCTGCGCTCGATCTGCGACGAGTTCGGCCTGCTCCTGTTCTACGACGAAATCCACACCGGTTTCGGCCGCACGGGCAAGATGTGGGGCTACGACTGGTCGGGTGTTAAGCCCGACGTCGCCGCGATCGCCAAGGGCATGGGCGGCGGCTTCCCGATCGGCGCCTTCATGGCGACCGAGAAGGCGGCGGTCGGCATGGTGCCGGGCACACACGGCTCGACCTATGGCGGCAACCCGCTGGCCACCGGCGTCGCCAACGCCGTGCTGGACGAGCTGCTCAAGCCCGGCTTCATCGACGCCGTGCGCGAAAAGGGCGAGTACCTCAAGGGCCAGCTCGAAGGCCTCGTGAAGAAGCATCCCAAGGTCTATGTTGAGCAACGCGGCATGGGCTTCCTGCAGGGTATCCAGTGCACCCCGGCCGTGCCGGCGGGCGACATGGTCAATCGCCTGCAGTCGCTTGGTCTGCTGGTGCCGCCGGCCGGCGAAAACGTGATCCGCGTCTTCCCGGCGCTGATCGCCGACAAGGCGGCGATCGACGAGGGCATCGACATCCTGTCGAAGGCCGCACAGTCGTTCGAGGCGGCAACTCAGGGTGCCAGCAAGGCCGCCGAGTAGCGTCATGGCGGAACCCAAGCACTTCCTCGACCTCGATCAGGTCGATCCGAAAACGCTTCGCCAGATCCTCGATCGCGGCAAGGCGATGAAGAAGGCGCGCTCAAACGGCGGGCACGACAAGCCGCTCGCCGGCAAGACGCTCGCCATGATCTTCGAGAAACCGTCGACACGCACCCGCGTGTCGTTCGAGGTCGGCATGCGCGAACTCGGCGGCCAGACGATCATGCTGGGCCGCACCGACACCCAGTTAGGCCGCGGCGAGACCATCGCCGACACCGCGCGCGTGCTGTCGCGCTACGTCGACATCATCATGATGCGCACCACCGTCGAAGAGAAACTCCTCGAGATGGCAAAGTACGCGACCGTGCCGGTGATCAACGGCCTCACCGACAAGACCCATCCCTGCCAGCTGATGGCCGACGTGATGACCTATGAAGAGCATCGCGGTCCCATCCAGGGAAAGGCGGTCGCCTGGTCGGGCGACGGCAACAACATGGCGACGAGCTGGATCCATGCCGCCGTGCAGTTCGACTTCGAGCTGCGCGTGGCCTGTCCGCCCGAGCTGACGCCGCCGGCCGACGTGCTGGCGTGGGCCGAGAAGTCGAAGGGCCAGATCACCATCGGCCACGATCCGGAGACGATCGTGCGCGGCGCGGACTGCGTCGTCACCGACACCTGGGTGTCGATGGGCGACGAAGATCCGGACAGTCCGAGTGCTGCGCGCCGGCACAACCTGCTGCGCGGCTACCAGGTCGACCAGCGGCTGATGAAGCAGGCCAAATCCGATGCCGTCTTCATGCACTGCCTGCCGGCACATCGCGGCGAGGAAGTGACCGCCGAGGTGATCGACGGGCCGCAGTCGGTGGTGTTCGACGAGGCGGAGAACCGCCTGCACGCCCAGAAGAGCATCCTCGCCTGGTGCCTCTCGTGAGGACGGCCCCATGAGTACAGCTTTGTGAGCCGCGCGTCGGAAGTCCCCTCAACTTCCGACCCGAAAGCGACCGACTGGGACCGCGCGTTGCCCTTCCAGCTCGATGCGCTGGGGGTACGCGGCCGGTTGGTCCGCCTGGGACCCGCGCTCGACGCCATCATCGAGCGCCACGGCTATCCGCTGGCCGTGGCGCGGCCGCTCGCCGAGGCCATGACGCTGTGTGCGGCGTTGGCGACGTCGCTGAAATACGACGGCATCTTCACCCTGCAGATCAGCGGCGACGGGCCGATCCGGCTCCTGGTCACCGACCTTACCTCGGACGGCGCGCTACGCGGTTATGCCCAGTTCGATTCCTGGAAGCTCGCCGTCGCGCTGGGCGGCCTTTCCGAGGCGCCTGAAGGCTACGTGCCGCGCCTGTTCGGCCGCGGCCGTCTCGCCTTCACCGTCGACCAGGGCCAGCACACCCAGCGCTACCAGGGCGTGGTGCCGCTCGAGGGCGCCACGCTCACCGACTGCGCCCACACCTATTTCCGCCAGTCCGAGCAGCTGCCGACCGGCATCAAGATCGCGGCCAAGCGCGAGGAGCGGGAAGGCACCGGCCACTGGCGGGCGGCCGCGCTCACGGTTCAGCAGATGCCGGAGTTCGACGCCGGCCGCATCGATATCGACGCCGAGCAGCGCGAGGATGACTGGCGCAAGGCGGTGATCCTGATGGCCTCGGCGACCGACGCCGAGATGCTCGATCCGAAGCTGGCGAGCGCCCAGCTCCTGTTGCGACTGTTCCATGGCGAAAGGCCGCGCGTCTTCGAGCGGCGGGTCTTCGCCGCGCGCTGCCGTTGCGGGCGCGAGCGCATCGACCGCGTGCTGCGCTCGCTGAAGCGCGAGGAGCTTTCCGACCTGCGCGACATGTCGGGTCGGGTCGTCGTCAAGTGCGAGTTCTGTTCGACCGAATATGTCTACGACGACGGCGACCTCGATCGGATCTACGCCTCGGCGGCGTAAAAACCGGAATGGCACGGGGCGTGCAACGCACGCCCTGTGTTTGAGGAGACGTGATGAGAATGTCAGCTCGCTCAGTCGCTTTAGCGTTCGTCCTTTCGTTGACGGCCGGCGCCGCCTTCGCCCAGACCAATCTGCGCATCGGGCTGGGCGACGATCCGGACGCTCTCGATCCCAGCCTGTCGCGCTTCTACACCACGCGAATCGTCTTCGCCGCGCTCTGCGACAAGCTGTTCGACATCGACGAGAAGTCGAACATCGTGCCGCAGCTGGCGCTCGGCAGCGACACCTCGGCCGACGGCAAGACGGTCACGATCACGCTGCGCCCCGGCGTGAAATTCCACGACGGCGAGCCGTTCAATGCCGAGGCCGCCAAGTACAGCCTCGAGCGGCATCTCAACATGAAGGGCTCGTTCCGCAAGCCCGAGCTCTCCGCCGTCGACAGCGTCGAGGTCAAGGATCCGCTGACCATCAAGCTCAATCTCAAGGCCCCCTTCTCGCCCTTGCTCGCCCAGCTCACCGACCGCGCCGGCATGATGGTCTCGCCCAAGGCGGCCGAAGCGGCGGGCGACAAGTTCGCGCTGCATCCGGTCTGCGCCGGCCCCTACAAGTTCGTCGAGCGGGTGCCGCAGGACCGCATCGTGGTCGAGAAGTTCGCCGACTACTGGAACAAGGACCATGTCCTGATCGACAAGATCACCTACCTGCCGATCGTCGACAGCACCGTGCGCCTGGCCAATCTCCGATCGGGCGGTCTCGACATGATGGAGCGCCTGCTGGCGACCGACATCAAGACGGTACGCGACGATCCCAAGCTCAAGCTCAGCAAGGCCGTGTCGCTGGGCTGGTTCGCTGTCCTCGTCAATGTCGGCAACGGGCCCAAGGCCGACAATCCGCTGGGCAAGGATCCTCGGGTGCGCCGCGCCTTCGAGCTCAGCCTCGACCGCGAGGCCATCAATCAGGTCGTCTACAACGGCGAATTCATGCCGGGCAATCAGTGGGTCAACCCGCAGAGCCCGTACTACCAGCAGGCTTTCCCCATCCCCAAGCGCGACGTCTCCAAGGCCAAGGCGCTCCTGAAGGAAGCCGGCGTCACCGGGCGGGTGTCGATCGATTTCATGATCGGCAACAACCCCGAGACCCGTGCCGTCGCCGAAGTCATGCAGTCGATGGTGGCCGAGACCGGCTTCGACCTAAAAATCCGGGTCGTCGAGGCGGCCACGGCATTCAAGTCCGCCGAGGACGGGGACTTCCAGCTCTACGAGAACAACTGGAGCGGCCGCATCGATCCCGACGGCAATTCGGTCATCTACCAGACCTGCGGCGCGCCGCAGAACCTCGGGCACTACTGCGACAAGGACATCGACGCCTGGCATCGCGAGGCGCGCGCCGCCAGCGACCTCGCCACCCGCAAGGCCGCCTATGAGAAGATCACCGCCCGGTTCCTGGCCGACGGCTGGATGATCTATCTCTATCACCCGCAATATCTGATCGCGCACACCGCGCGGCTGGAGAATTTCAAGCCGATGCCCGACGGCCTGATCCGCGTAATCGACGTGAAGTTGAAGTAGCGGAGCGCGGACCTCCTCAGATCGGGTGTTACCCCGACCGCGTCCGCTCTGATCAAAGCGCAACCTCATCCTGGGGAGCCGCGCGAAGCGCGGCGTCACGAAGGATGGGCAACAGCACAACTGGTTCCCATCCTTCGAGACGCGGTCCTGCGGACCGCTCCTCAGGATGAGGCATTATTGTGAGCGGACCGGGAGGTCCGCGCTCCTTCAATCCCGGCAGGCCCACTCCACCATGCGTCGCATGAAGGCCTCGCAGGCATCGATCTGTGAGGCCAGGAGGTATTCGTTGGGCTGGTGGGCCTGGGCGATGTCGCCCGGCCCGCACACCACGGTGGGCACGCCCAGCGTCTTGCGGAAGATGCCGGCCTCGGTGCCGTAGACCACACTGCCCACCGTGTTCGAGCCCGACCAGGCGCGCGCCAAGGTCTTGGCCTCGTCGTTGCCTTCGGACGAAAAGGCCGGGGTCGAGGAGCGCAGCACCGTGCCGATCGTCGCCGCCGGGTGCTTGGCCTTCATCCTGGGCAGCAGCTCGGTTTCGAGCCACGCGATGGCGCGCTTGCCGATCCCGTCGATCGGCTGGCCGGGCAGCTCGCGATAACCCCACAGCACCTCGCACTCGCGCGCCAGGATGTTGCCGGCCGTGCCGCCGACGATGGTGCCGACATTGAAGGTGGCGGCCGCCGGCATGAACTCGCTGTCCTTGGGCGCCTTGGCCTCGAGCTCCTCCTGCACCTGGTTGAGGTAGTGGATGAACTCGCCGGCGAAATGGATGGCGCTGACGCCGAGATGGGTCATCGAGGAGTG
>DATHNU010000839.1:0-4012 GCA_035485695.1 Reyranella sp.
GCTGTTGGAGACTCCGATGAATCCCATGTCACGCCGCGGCCTTCTGGGAGCGACGGCGGCCGGCACTCTTGCCGCCGCGGCAACGAAGGCGCAGGCACAGAGCTTCGGCAACCCGGACCTGCCGCCGCAAGGCGCGATCAACGCGACAAATCCGGCGAGCATCATCGATCCCGGTCCGCAGAATCCGGCGCTCGCCAGCCAGTTCCCCTCGGCAACGTCGCCGCCGCCCACCGATGTCGGCGGCATGCAGATGCCGTGGTCATCGTTCAACAACGCCCCGCGGCGCATTCAAAACGGCGGCTGGGCCCGCCAGGTGACTCAGGCCGACTTCGCCATTTCCGAGGAGATCTCCGGCGTCAACATGCGCCTTACGGCCGGCGGCATCCGCGAGATGCATTGGCACCTCGCCGCCGAGTGGGGCTACATGTCCTACGGCAACTGCCGCGTCACCGTGCTCGACGACCAGGGCCGCGCCTACGTCTCCGACGTGAAGGAAGGCGACATCTGGTACTTCCCGTCGGGCCTGCCGCATTCGCTGCAGGGCTTGGGACCGGGCGGCTGCGAATTCATCCTCTGCTTCGACGATGGCAAGGCGAGCGAGTTCAACACGCTCCTGCTGACCGACTGGGTTGCCCATACGCCGCCCGAGATCCTGGCCCTCAACTTCGGCGTGCCCGCCGAGGCTTTTTCGAGAATCCCCCTGCACAACCTCTGGATCTTCCAGGGCCAGTTGCCCGGCAGCCTCGAAGCCGCTCGTGCCGCCGCAACCGGCGCCGCCGGCGCGCCGCCCTATCCCTTCACGTTCTCCCTGGGCTCGATGCCGCCGGTTCGCCAGACCAAGGGCGGCGAGGTGCGGATCGCCGACAGCAAAAACTTCAACGTCTCGAAGACCATCGCCGCGGCCCAGGTCACCGTGCATCCCGGCGGCCTGCGCGAACTGCATTGGCATCCCAACGCCGACGAATGGCAGTACTGGATCAAGGGCAAGGGCCGCATGGGCGTGTTCGATACCGGCCCAAGCGCCACCACCATGGACTTCAACCCGGGTGACATCGGCTACGTCAAGCGCAGCCACGGCCACTACATCCTGAACACCGGCGACACCGACCTGGTGTTCCTGGAAGTGTTCCGCAGCGCCTACTTCGCCGACATCTCCCTGTCCGACTGGCTGACCCATACGCCGCCGGACATGGTTGCCCAGACCCTGAACGTCGACCCGGCGACGATCGCGAAGTTCCCCAACAACAAGCCCGAAATCATGCCCGAGTAGGCCAGCGCCCCTCGTAGCGGGACTCGCGTAGCAGGAGACGTATCGCCATGACCACATTGGAGCAGACGAGCCGCGGCGGTTTCGACATCACTGACGCCCTGACGGCGGCGCCGGGCGGCCTTCGCTTCCGCCAGCCATGGTTCCCCGGCTGGCGGCGGCTGGTCGGCACGGCGGGGCCGGGGATGCTGATCGCGATCGGCTATATCGATCCCGGCAACTGGGCGACCGACCTGGGCGGTGGATCGCGCTACGGTTATGCGCTGCTGTCGATGGTGTTCATCGCCAACCTGATCGCCATGGTCGTGCAGGCGCTGTGCGTGCGCCTGGCGATCGCCACCGGCAAGAGCCTGGCCGAATATTCGCGCGAGGCCTATTCGCGGCCTGTCGTGCTGACGCTCTGGCTGTCGGCCGAGATCGCCATGGTGATGACGGATTTGGCCGAGCTGGTGGGCGGGGCGATCGCGCTGAAACTCCTGTTCGGAATCGGCCTCATTCCCGGCGTGTTGCTCATGAGCGGCGGCACCTTGGTCTTCCTCATGATCGGCCGCGACGACTGGCGCTGGTTGCGTGGGCTGGTCTGCGTCCTGCTGCTGATCGTCGCCGCCAGCTTCGTTTCGCTGCTGTGGCTTGCCCAGCCCGTCTGGTCGGAGGTCGCGGCCGGGCTGCTGCCGACCCCGCAACTGGTCACTGACCCGGCCATGCTGCTGCTGGGCCTCGGCATCATCGGGGCGACGGTGATGCCGCATAACCTCTATCTGCACAGCGGCCTGCTCGCGCCGGCCGGCCGTGCGCTGGGCCGCCGGGAAAAGCGCAGCGCCATCAAGGAAAATGTCCGCGATTCGAATACCTCGCTGGGCTTCGCGCTGTTCATCAATGCCGCGATCCTGATCGCCGCCGGCGCCGCCTTCCATGCCCGCGGCTTCACCGAGATCGCCGACCTGGGCGAGGCCTATGCTCTGCTCGATCCGGTGCTGGGCAGCCAGATCGCCGCCTTGCTTTTCGCCATAGGCCTGCTGGCCGCCGGCCAGAGCTCGACCATCACCGGCACCTTGGCCGGACAGATGGTGATGGAAGGCTTCCTGCAGGTCCGGATGTCCCCGGTGCTGCGGCGACTGATCACGCGTCTTGCCGCCCTCGGACCGGCGCTGGCTTATTTCATGGTGGCGGGCGAAGGCGACACGTCGCGTCTCCTCATCCTGAGCCAGGTCGTGCTCAGCCTGCAGCTGCCCTTCGCCATGATCCCGCTGCTGCGCTTCGTCGGCACGCGCCAGGTGATGGGCGAATTCGCCCTGGGCCGGAACGCCAAGATCGGCAGCTGGTGCCTGGCACTCCTGATCCTGGTCCTGAACGCCGTACTGATCTTCGAGATGCTGGCCTAAGCGGCGACGGGTGCGCCTTGAGGGTGAACCGGGGCAACGGCACGGCGATACGCCGTCGGCGTGAAGCCGGTGGTCTTGCGGAACGCGGCGCTGAACGAGCTCGTCTCGCCGAAACCGAGCGTGAACCCGACAGTCGTCACCGACGACAGGGGCTTCGCCAGCAATGCCTTGGCGCGCTCGATCCGGCGACTGTTGTGATAGCGATGCGGCGGCATGCCGAACGATTGCCTGAAGGCCCGGCAGAAATAATGCGGGCTGAGGCGCGCCAGCCGGGCCAGGGCGGCAAGCGGTATCGGCTCGGCAAGATGGTCCTCGATATAACCGGTGACCGCGCGTTGCTGCCAGGCCGCGAGCCCGCCCCGCACACGCGCGTCGGCGGTCGCCGTCCGGCTGTCGAGGCGCAGCACCTCATGCGCCAGGACGATGCCGAGGGCGTCGAAATAAGGCCCGCTCTCGGGGCCGGCCTGCTCGACCAGCCGCGTGAGCTTGAGCGCGGTGTCGGCCAGGTCGGCATCCTCGAAGAACAGGCGCGGCGCCAAAGTCACGGGCGTCGGCAGCGCGGCGGGATCGAAATAGAAATACACGACGCGCGGCAGGACGCGCGGTTCCTGCCACTCGTGATACGCGTGGCCGGCCGGCACGAATGTCAGCCGTCGCCGCACGTCGCGCCGCTTCGATCGCGGCAGGCCCTCCACGAAGGTGTCGCCGTCGCTTCGCACGCCCTGATCGCAGACGGCAAGGAGATGGACGGGCGCGCGAAAGTGGAATTCCAGCCTTTCGCGCCGGGTCGCTCGCACGATCTCGGCGGCGATGCCGCCCCACCTTACCCAGCGGCGCTGCACGCTGTCAGGGGGATAAACCTCCACCGTCTGCCTGGTCGTGTCGTTCTTCATCCATTGGGGATTCATCAGCATGGGTGTCTCCTCCGGTTGTCGAATCGAGAAGCTGTCGTGACGAACGACACTAACATTACAGCTGTATGGTTACTTCGATGAGGCGTCGCCGCACGCAGGCGGCCCGCAGCGCCGCCACCCGCCGGGCACTGGTCGAATCAGCCGTCCGCCAGTTGATCGCCCACGGTTATGCCGGGGCGTCGGTGCGCAACATCGCCCGCGACAGCGGGCTTTCGTCTGGCGCGGTGCAATATCACTTCAAGGGCAAGGAGGACGTCGTCATCGCCGCCCTGACGCACCTCTTCGCGGAAATGGCGCAGCACCTGGCCGCCCCCGGTCCCCGCGACACGGCCATCGACAAGCGGGCCCGGCACATCGTCGAAACGCTGTGGGCGTTCTATGGCGGCACATCCTACATCGCCGTCCTCGAAGTCCTCGTGGCCACCCGTCCGCAGGCGGCGTTGCACCGC
>DATHNU010000840.1:0-6199 GCA_035485695.1 Reyranella sp.
CTCACCTACTACGGCTACATCAATTTCCTGCGCGGCTTTTCCAGCTTTCGCATGCCGTCGATGACGCCGATCGCCTCGCTTTACGCCGCGATCCCGCTCAGCGGCGCGCTGATCACGCTGTTTGCCGTCGAGCAGCTCGTCAACGGCTGGCGGAACGGCTTCGAAGGCACCGCCGAGGACGATGAGCCTCCTCCCGAGGGAGTGCCGCCGCCATGAACTCGGCAACGGTCCTGCTCATCATGACGTCGCTGTTCCTGTGCTTTGGCTATCTCGGCGTGCCGGTGGCGTTCTCGTTGACGGCAGGTGTGATGGTGGGCGCCGCTTTCACCGACGTCACCTTCGCCGCGATCGTGCAGAAGATGTTCGACGGCGTGGACTCCGAGGCGCTGCTCGCCATTCCGTTCTTCCTGCTGGTCGGCGAGCTGATGAGCTCGGCCAACGTGGTGCAGCGGGTGATCAACCTGTCGCTCACGATGGTCGGCCATCTCAAGGGCGGCCTCAGCCAGGTTGTCGCGGTGTTCAGCATGTTCTTTTCCGAGATGTCGGGATCGACCACCGCCGACGCCGCCGTGATGAGCCGCACGCTGGGCGTCTCGATGCGCCGGGAGGGCTACGACCCGCCCTTCATCGCCGCCATCATTGCCGCAGCCTCGACCATCGCCGCACTGGTGCCGCCGTCGATCACCGCCGTGGTCTATGGCGCGGTCGGCAACGTGTCGATCGCCGGCCTGTTCATGGCGGGTTTCCTGCCGGGCTTCATGATCGGCTTCGGCCTGATGATCTATTGCTACTTCTTCGGCCCGGAGGGCATCCGCCGACCGCGCGCGACGTTCGGGCAGTTCACCGACGCCGCCAAGTCGTCGGCCCTGCCGCTGATGATCCCGGTGATCCTGCTGGGCGGCATCCTCACCGGCTGGTTCACGCCCACCGAGGCGGGTGTGGTCGCAGTGTGCTGGATCATCTTCGTCGTGATCCCGATGCTCAATCCCAGGCATATCGGCAAATTGCCGCGCGACTTCTGCTACGCCGGGCTCATCTATTCGCTGCCGCTGATCACCATCGCGGCGGCGACCGCGTTCGGCTGGATGCTGGCCTACCTGCGCGGCGCCATCGTGATCTCCGACTGGATCACCGGGCTCGCCGGCAGCGATCCCCACCTGATCATGCTGCTGCTGGTGTTGCTGTTCACCATCGTCGGCGATTTCATCGAGCCGGTACCGACCATCATCATCTTCATGCCGCTGGTGAATTCCCTGACCGATGCCGGCAGCATCAATCCCGTGCACATGGGCGTCGTCTTGATCGTCACGCTGGCCTTCGGGTTGATCACGCCGCCCTACGGGCTGGTGCTGCTGATGGCGTCGAAATTCGTCGGTGTGCCCTTTTCGAAAGCGCTGAAGGCGGCGCTGCCCATCTATGTCGTTTTCCTCGCCACCATCGTGTTCACGATCTTCGTGCCGAGCGCCATCCTGTGGTTGCCCAAGCACGTGATGCCGCAGTCGGTCGGCTGTTTCCCCAACCCGAGCGGCAGCGGCTATATCTGCCCACCGTAGCCTATTTGTCCGGCAGCGGGATGAATTCCGGATCGCCCGGCACCTTGGCGAAACGATTTTCCTTCCAGTCGGCCTTCGCCTTCTCGATGCGCTCCTTGCTCGACGACACGAAGTTCCACCAGATATGACGTGGCCCATCCATCGGCGCACCGCCCAGCAGCATCACCTTGGCGCCGCCGACACCGGCCACGATCTCGGCTGGCTGCGCCGGAGCGAGGACCGCAAGATCGCCCACGCCCAGCAGGCGATCGCCCAGGGCGACTTCTCCGTCAGCGACGTAGACGGCACGTTCGGCATGCTCGGGCGAAACCGCGGTCTTGGCGCCCGGCTGCAGCTCCGCGCCGACATAAAAGGTCGGGGAGAAATGCGTCGTTGGCGCCGTGCGGCCGCCGTAGGTTCCGACGATCAGCCTGAGCGACGCGCCGCCCTCCTGCCACGCCGGCAGACTCGCCGCCTCGACATGCTCGAAGGACGGCGCCGTCTCCTCGTGGCTCTTGGGCAGCGCCACCCAGGTCTGAATGCCGTGCATGCGAAAGCCGGTGCGGCGCATCTCCGGCTCGGTGCGCTCGCTGTGGGCGATGCCGGCGCCGGCAGTCATCCAGTTGACGTCGCCCGGGCGGATCGCCTGCACATAGCCCAGGCTGTCGCGATGGAAGATCCCGCCCTCGAACAGGTAGGTCACCGTGGCGAGGCCGATATGGGGATGCGGCCGCACCGCCATGCCGTCGCCGCCGGGCGGCACCACCATCGGTCCGAAATGGTCGAAGAAGATGAACGGACCGACCATGCGGCGCTTCACGCTGGGCAGCACGCGGCGCACCGCGAAGCCCGGTCCCAGCGCGTGGGCGCGGCCCTGGATGAGAAGCTCTATCGGATCGGCCATCTTGTTCTCTCTCTCCGCCTGTGCTGCAACGGCGCGCCATGAGTGATTCCGCCCGCGACCTCTCGCCGTTCTTCGCCCCCCGCAGCATCGCCGTGGTCGGCGCGGGCGAGCGGGCCACGTCGTCGGGCGGCGCCATCATGCAGCTGCTGCGCCAGGCCGGTTATGGCGGACGGGTCGTGCCGGTCAATCCCAAGGGCGGCACTATATTCGGTTACGAATCGGTGACCTCGATCGCCGCCATCGATCCGCCGGTCGACCTCGCCGTGATCGTCATCCGTCCCGACGCCATCCTCGACGCCGCCCGCGAATGCGCCGACCGCGGCATCCGCAATCTTTTGATCCTGCCCGGCGGCTTCGCCGAAGCGGGGCCCGTCGGCGTGGCGCGCAACGCGGCGCTGTTGAAGCTCGCGGCCGACCGCTCGCTGGTGGTCGCCGGACCGAACTGCGCCGGCATCATCCATCTCGATCCGGCCTGGCGCTTCGCCGCCACGTTCCTGCGCGACCTGCCGCCGGGCGCGGCGGCCGGCGCCGGCAACGGTCTTGCCTTCATCTCCCAGTCGGGCGCGCTCGCCGAGGAATTCATCGACAAGGCCAACGCCCGCGCGCTGCCGCTGACCTCGGTCGTGTCGGTCGGCAACGCCATGCATCTCGGCATCGAGGATTATCTCGGCTGGCTGGGCGATCGCCCGGAGATCGGCGCGGCGCTGCTCTACATCGAGTCGATCGAAGACCACGAACGCTTCCGCCGCATGGCGCGCGCGGTCGCCGCAAAAAAGCCGGTCATCGCCCTGTTCGGCGGGCGCACCCAAATCGGCGGGCAGGCGGCCGCGGCGCATACCGGTGCGGTCGCCAACGACGCCGCCGCCATCGACGCCTTCTGCGCCTCCTGCGGCATTATCCAGGTCGAGAGCCTGCGTCGCCTTCTGGTGGCGGCCAAGGCGTTCGGGCGCTTTCCTCAGGGGCTCGGCAAGCGGGCGCTGATCCTGTCCAACTCCGGCGGCCCGGGCGTGCTGTGCGCCGATCGCGCCGCTCTGGATGGGCTGGAGCTCAGCGGCTTGCCGCCGGCAATGGCGGAGGTCCTGCGCCAGCGGCTGCCGCCGGAGGCCTCGGTCGCCAATCCGATCGACCTTTTGGCCGACGCACGGGAGGACAGGTTCGCCCTGGCCTTCGAGGCGGCCATGAACCACGCCGCCCAAGCCTACGACATGGTGATGATGATCCACGTCGTGCCCTTCATGGTCGACGCTGCTCCCGTCATCTCCCGGCTGGCCGAACTCGCCGAAAGCGCCCGGCTTCCTTTGCTGCACAGCATGATGGGAACGTTGCCCGGCAAGGCCGAGTGGTTCGCCACCATGGAGCGAGCGGGCGTCCCGATGTTCAACGATGTCGAGGAAATGGCGGAAGCGGCCGGGCTGCTGGCGCGCTATCCGGCGCTTCGCGATTCCGCGCGCAGCGACTCTTTCAGTTCTGTGACCATTCGGACTCGTCATCGTCTCTGAATCAAAAAATCGTTCGCACACAACCGATTAGTGTCGATTCACGGGTGTTGCATTTTTGCAACTTTTTATGGACTTGTGGGTATTCCATGGCCACTATCGGTCACAAGCGAGGCGGAAAGCGTGGGGCATCGGCCGGGTAGGGTTGATGAGGCCGCCGACCAGCCTTTTGGACAACGTGTTGAGTTAATGGATCGGGAGAGGCTGATGGCGTTCAAGACGCGAGACCAACGCGCGCAGCGCTGGCTATTCGTCCGCACTCTAGCTACCGCCACCATCGCAATTACCACCTTCCAGATTTTATGCGCCGCCGGGTCGATGGCCCAGGTCAAGGCGCCCAGCAAGAACCACCTGAAAGCCGCGCCGTCCAAATCGGCCCCGTCGAGCCCCTCCGAAGACCCCAACGTTCAGCCCTTCGCCATCGGCACCGATGGATCGGTCGCCCAGCAGCTCACCAACCTCCAGATCGATCCCGCCGATGCCCAGGCCGCCGCCGATGCTGTCGGCAAGGCGATCGGCCAGCTCGACGCCAAGGCCGCCAGCTCCGGCCGCGCGACCGTGCAGTCGCAAGGCGCCGGCCAGCCCAAGCGGCTGATATCGCTCCAGCTCTTTTCCGCCAAGTCGCTTGCGGTCGAGTTGCACCGCGGCGCCGACGGCAGCTTCGGCTACAAGCTTGCCCCCGGAGCGACCGAAGGCGAAGACGAGCGCGTCTCCAGCCTGCCCAGCGCCACGTCCGCCGCCGGGCCGGGCGCCCGCACGGTGGTCGCCGGCTCGGTCAGTGTCATTAAGGCCAGCAGCTCGACCCTGGCGGCGAGCTTGGCGCCGACCGGCGCCAGTGCAGCGACCCTCAAGGAACTCACCCAGGCTCTGTCGGGCTTTTCGACCATGCCGGCCAAGGTCGAGATCCTGAAAGGCCGCACGGTCGACGGCGCGCCGCGCATTTTCCTCGCCAGCCTGGGCGAGGGCCAAGGCAAGCAGTCCTTCTGGTGGTTTGCGCCGCCGACCCAGCCCGAAGGCTGGTTCGATGACCAGGGACGCCGCCTCGGCGGCACGGCCCTGGCCGAACCGCGGCCCGACGCCCGTATCTCCTCGCCGTTCGGCAACCGCCGCTACTATGGCCGCTCAAGCGGTGGCGGCTTTCACAACGGCATCGATTTCGAAAGCAAGATCGGCGAGGCGATCTATGCTGCCGGAGACGGCGTGATCAACCATCAGGGCTGGTACTTCAACTACGGCCGGACCGTGAAGATCAGCCATGCCGACAATTTCGAAACGCTCTATGCCCACATGTCGCGCTTCGCCGACGGCATTGGCCCGGGTTCCAGGGTCCACAAGGGCGATTTGATCGGCTACGTCGGCTCGAGCGGCCGCTCGACCGGTCCGCACCTGCACTTCTCGGTGATCGTGAACGGACAGTTCGTCGATCCGGCGCCCTACATCTCGGAAAAGGGCGGCAACAGCGTCCTGGCGGGCGAATCGCTGGTCGCCTTCCGCCAGTGGCAACAGGACGTGCGCAAGGCTGCCGCCAGCAACGAGGGCGGCGGCTTCTTCCGCTGGCTCCGGGGCAGCCCGCCGCCGCAGCAGGGCGTCGATCCGTGGAGCACCAACCCCTTCACTTCACGCAGCCTCGACCGCCTCTGACCGGCCAGATGATCGGCCAAAGCCGGGCGACCGGCGCCGTTGCGCGCGCCGAGTCGATCGTCTAGGAGGGCGCCCTCTCGCCTGCGAACGACCGCTCAAGCTGGTCGACCGGGCGACAGAGGCAACCACGAAGGGACACACGGAATGGTCAACAAATACATGGCCGCCGGCATCACCGCGGCTGCCCTGATCGGCGCCGCCGGAACGGCGCAGGCCGGCAAGGATCTCGACGCGATCAAGGCGCGCGGACAGCTGATCTGCGGCGTCAACACCGGCGTCGCGGGCTTCGCCCAGGCCGACAGCCAGGGCAAGTGGGTCGGCCTCGACGTCGACGTCTGCCGCGCCGTAGCGGCCGCCCTCTTCGGCGATTCGGAGAAGGTCAAATACGTGCCGACGACCGCCCAGCAGCGCTTCACCGCGCTGCAGTCCGGCGAGGTCGACATCCTGGCGCGCAACACGACGGTCACGCTCACGCGCGACACCGCCCTCGGGCTCGATTTCACCGCCGTCAACTACTATGACGGGCAGGGCTTCATGGTGAACAAGAAGCTCGGCGTGAAGAGCGCCAAGGAGCTGAACGGCGCGACGGTCTGCGTGGAGCCGGGCACCACCACCGAGCTCAACCT
>DATHNU010000841.1:0-5122 GCA_035485695.1 Reyranella sp.
CGCCTTCGTCACGCCGTTCGCGCGCCTGCAGGCCTACACCGGCACCCAGAACGCCTTCACCGAGACCGGCGCGCAGTCGCTCAACCTCACGGTCGCGCAGCAGACCACCACCTCGCTGCGCTCTGTCATCGGCGCCCAGCTCGGCGGCGCCATGGATCTCGGCTGGCGCGAGAAGCTCGCGATGCAGTTCCGGCTGGGCTGGGCCCACGAATATGCCGATACCGGCCGACCGGTGACCGCGACCTTGGCCGGTGCGCCGGGGCTGGCGTTCACGACCTACGGCGTGGCGCCGCAGCGCGACGGCGCGCTGGTGGGTTTTAGCGCCAACACCGCGATCGCCGAGGCGACGTCGCTCTACCTGCGCTACGAGGGCGTCATCTCGGGCCAGGACAGCGCGCATGCCCTCACCGCCGGCGTGCGCATGATGTGGTGAGCCGCGTCGTTCGCGCGACGAACGATGGATCCTGCAGAGCGGCCTTGTAAACGGAAAGCTCTCCGCGGCAGAGGTGGAGGGCGCGCGTCAGGACGGCCTGCCGCGCTGGTTGGCATTTTGCGCAGTGGGACAGAGAGCGGACGATCGCGTGTCGTTCCCTTGCCATCACGACCGGGCGCTGGTCTTCTTTGCCGTTGGTGAAGTCCAGCCTCGCCTGCTGAAGAAGAGGAATACGCAATGTCGAGCGACGCTGCCTATGACTACATCGTCGTCGGTGCAGGGTCGGCCGGCGCGGTGGTCGCCAGCCGTCTGTCGGAGAGCGGCGCCTGGCGGGTGCTGCTGCTCGAGGCGGGGACCCAAGGCTCGAACTTCTTCTGGTCGCGTGTGCCGGTCGGCGTCGCCAAGATGATCGACGATCCGGCCGTCAACTGGTGCTACGCGTCGGAGCCGGACGACGGCTCGGGCGGGCGGCGCATCGACGTTCCCCGCGGCAAGATGCTGGGCGGGTCGAGCTCGATCAACGGCATGGTCTATATCCGCGGCCAGGCGCAGGACTACGATCACTGGGCGCAGCTCGGCAACCGCGGCTGGAGCTACCAGGACGTGCTGCCGATCTTCAAGCGCATGGAGCGCTACGACGGCGGCTCCGACCGGTTCCGCGGCCGCGCCGGCGTGCTGCGCGTCACCGACACGCCGCGCCACAAGGTGCCGCTTTTGGAGAAGATGATCGCGGCCGCGGAACGCATCGGCCTGCCCTTCAATCCCGACCAGAACGGCGAGACCCAGGAAGGCATCGGCATGTCGCAGGTGACGATCGCCAAGGGTCGCCGCCAGAGCACGGCCTACTGCTATCTCGACCCGGCGCGCGCGCGGCCGAACCTTGTGGTCGATCAGGGCGCGCTGGCCGAGTCGCTGATCATCGAAGGCAAGCGCTGTGTCGGCGTCCGCTATTCCGTCGGCGGGGTGAAGCGGGAAGCGCGGGCGGCGCGCGAAATCATCGTCTCGGGCGGCTCGATCAACTCGCCCAAGCTGCTCGAGCTGTCCGGCATCGGCCAGTCAGAACGGCTGCACGCGCTCGGCATCGCGCCGCTGCACGACCTGAAGGGCGTCGGCGAGAACCTGCGCGATCACTACTCGCCGCGCGTGAAGTTCGCGATCCGGGAGAAGAACCTCACCTTCAACGACAACGCCCGCGGCTGGAAGCTGGCGCGCGAGGCGGTCAAGTACGCGCTGTTCCGCGAGGGCTTTTTGGCCTCGACCTCGGTGCCGATCCGGCTTTACTTCCGCACCCGGGTCGGACTCGAGACGCCGGACGCCACGGTGTCGATCGCACCCTTCCTCTACGAGATGGTCGGGCGCGAGCGGCGCGTGTCGAAGAAGGCGGGCATCACCATGAACGTGAATGTGCTGCGCTCTGAAAGCACCGGCTCGATTCACATCAAGTCCGCCGATCCAGCCGAGCCACCGGCGATCCGCTTCAATTTCCTGTCGGCCGCGCACGACCGCGCCGGCGTGCTGGCCGCCATCCGCAAGGGCCGCGAGCTGATGGCGACGTCGCCGCTGAAGGAGGTCACGGGCGAGGAGATCGCGCCGGGCGCGCATCTGCAGAAGGACGACGAACTGATCGATTGGGTGCGAAACAACGCCGAAACCACTTATCACCCGGTAGGCACCTGCAAGATGGGCTCGGATACGATGGCGGTGGTCGATTCCGAGCTGCGAGTCCACGGCATCGCGGGCCTGCGCGTCGCGGATGCCTCCGTCATGCCGACCCTGACCAGCGGCAACACTAATGCGCCCACCATCATGATCGGCGAGAAATGTGCTGAAATGCTGCTGGCGGCGGCGGCGGCACGCAAGGCGGCGTAGCGGCGACGCTCCAGCTCCCTTTGCTGCCGGGGCCGTAGCCCGGCTAGTATTCGACAACGTCCATGGAGGAAGATCGATGTCATTCTACCGAGGCATGACCTGCGAGAACGTGACGATCAAAGGCGACAAGGGAACGCCGATTACCGCTTATGTGGCCAAGCCGGCCGGTCCGGGCCCCTTTCCGGGCGTGGTGCTCATCCACCATCTTCCGGGTTGGAGTGAGCTCTACATCGAGACGACGCGCCGCTTCGCGCATCACGGCTATCTCGCGATCTGCGCCAACCTCTATGAGCGTGAGGGTGGCGGCAGCGACGGCAATCCAGACGACGTCGCCGCCAAGGTGCGCGCCGACGGCGGCATTGCCGATTCCCAGATGGTTGGCGATACGGCGGCTGCCGTGCAGTGGATGCGTGCGCAATCCAATCACAACGGCAAGGTCGGCCTTTTCGGCTCCTGCTCCGGCGGGCGACACGCTTTCATCTATGCCTGCCAGAAGAAGGACGTCGATGCCTGCGCCGAGCTGTGGGGCGGCCGCGTGGTGATGGGCAAGGAGGAGCTCAACGCCAAGACGCCGGTCGCGCCGATCGACATGACGAAGGACCTCAGTTGCCCGCTGCTCGGCATATTCGGCAACGACGACCGCGCGCCGAGCCCCGAGCAGGTGAACCAGCACGAGGCCGAGCTCAAGAAGCACGGCAAGGCATACGAGTTTCACCGCTACGACGGGGCCGGCCACGGCTTCTTCTATTGGCACCGGCCCCTCTATCGGCCTGAGCAGGCCGCGGATGGCTGGAGCAAGGTGTTCGGCTTCTTCGGCAAGCATCTGGCGAAATAGGAGCCCCGACATGTGCACGTCCATTATCGAGATCGCACGCGCCGAGGGCATGGCAAAGCGCGGGGACGAATGGTTCCCGCTCTCACAGGCAGTGGTTGCCTATGACCACGCGCGCCATGCGCCGTTGGGCGACGTCATCACGCTCGACTTCATCAAGACCAACCTCGAACCGGGGGCGCGGGCCGGGATCGAGCTGACGCTGGAGACGGCCAAGGAGCTGCGCGCCGCGCTCAACCGGGCGATCGCCGCTGCGGAGTTCGAGGAGGCGGAGGTGAGGGGCCAGGGAAGAGGCAAGGGAGCCGTGCCCAGCCTTGTTCGGGCGGCCTGACTCGCGATGGGTTAGCCGCGGGCTTCGGTCCGCGTCACCGTCCCGCTTTCGATCCTCGCCGGCGAGCGGCGAGGTGATCGATCAAGCGGGGCCCTGATATCTCGTCGTCGGTGGCGGGGCTGGAGTCGCGCAGCCCGCCGGGATGTACGTGCCGAGCGCGATGATCGCCGTCGGCCGCCAGCCGCTTGCGCGACCTCGCGGCCAGCCGCCTGCGCGACCTCGCGGATGGTGACGACGCTCGTTGTGGAAACGATTTCCTGCCTATTCTGGGGTAACGATTGACTCTGAATGTCGAGGTGACAAGGATTGTAGCAACGAGTGCAAGAAATGCCGCGATCAAGCGGTTTGGGGGAGGGAAACCATGCTCAAGATCAATCGACGCGCCTTCGCGGCCGGAAGTGCGGCGCTCGCCCTCGCACCCCGCGTCGCCGGCGCCGACGACAAGAAGACCCTGCGCTTCGTGCAGAACGGCAATCTGACGATCCTCGATCCGATCTGGACGACGGCTTACGTCACGCGCGACCACGGCTATATGATCTACGACACGCTGTTTGCGACCGACGAGAGCAATGCCGTCAAGCCGCAGATGGTCGACAAGCACGAGGTGTCGGCCGACAAGCTCACCTGGACCTTCACCTTGCGCGACGGGCTTGAATGGCACGACGGCAAGCCGGTGGTGGCCGAGGATTGCGTGGCCTCGCTGAAGCGCTGGGGCGCGCGCGACCCGATGGGCCAGAAGCTGATGGACTTCGTCGCCGAGCTGAAGGCGCTGAACGACAAGACCTTCACCATGAGGCTGAAGGAGCCGTATGGCCTGGTGCTCGATACGCTCGGCAAGCCGTCGTCGAATGTGCCGTTCATGATGCCCAAGCGGATCGCCGACACCGATCCGTTCAAGCAGATCGACAGCCAGGTCGGCTCGGGGCCGTTCATCTACGTCAATGCCGAGTCCAAGCCCGGCGAGAGGCACGTCTACATCCGGAACCCAAAGTACAAGCCGCGGGCCGAGCCTGCCTCAGCCCTCGCCGGCGGCAAGATCGCCAAGGTCGAGAGGGTCGAGTTCGTCGACATGCCCGACCCGCAGCAGCAGGTGAACGCGCTGATCGCGGGCGAAATCGACATGGTCGAGCAGGTGCCGCACGATCTCATTCCCATCCTGAAGGCCGACAAGGGCGTCCAGATCGTCGACTGGAACCCGCTCGGCCAGCAGTTCGTCATCCGCTTCAACCACCTGACCAAGCCGTTCGACAATCCCAAGATCCGGCTGGCCGCGCTTTATTGCATGCGCCAGGAGGACTACCTCAAGGCGACCGTCGGCGAGCCGCAGTATTACAAGGTCTGCACCGCCGCCTTCGTCTGCGGCACGCCCAACGGGGTCGAGATCAAGGGCGACCTGCTCACCAAGCCGGACTTCGAGAAGTCGAAGGCCTTGCTCAAGGAGGCCGGCTACGACGGCTCGCCCGTGGTGCTCATGCAGTCGACGACGCTGCCGGTGCTGACCAACATGGCGCCGGTGACAAAGGCGTTGCTCGAGCAGGGTGGCTTCAAGGTCGACATGCAGTCGATGGACTGGCAGACGGTCGTCACGCGCCGCGCCAAGAAGGACCCCGCCGACAAGGGGGGCTGGAGCGCCTTCCATACCTACGCCATCGCCGCC
>DATHNU010000842.1:0-4252 GCA_035485695.1 Reyranella sp.
CCAAGAACGTGCATGGCATCGGCGCGGTGTGCATCACAAGGGTGTTGGGTCGGTGTCGTCGGCGCACTATGAGTGGTCCGAGGGGCGACCGCCGAGGTCGCCGTCACCGATCCTTGAGGGCAGGACATGGCGATCAAAACCGGCAGGCAATACATCGACTCCCTGCGCGACGGCCGCAGGCTCCATATCGACGGCAAGGTCGTGTCCGACGTGACCGCCTATACGCCGCTGCAAGGCGTCATCGGCACCATCGCATCCCTCTGCGACGACCAGCACGATCCGGCCTACCGGGACGTGCTGACCTACGCCTCGCCCACGACGGGCGAGCCCGTGAGCGCGACCTATCTCGAGGCACGCACCGCCCATGAGTTCGCAGCCCTTGCCGGCTGCTTCCACCTGCGCGCCAAGCGCACCTTCGGCCTGATGGGGCGGTTGACCGATTTCATGTCGGCCTTCCTGGTCGACCACGCGGTGGCGCTGCGGGCGCTCGGCAAGACCGAGGCGGCGGCCCGGGCGCAGGGCATGGTCGAGCATTGCCGCGAGAACGACCTGCAGGTCACCCATGCCCTGATCGATCCGCAATCCGACCGCTCGACGCTCGATGCGCCGTCGCAGGCAGTTCAGGTCGTCGAGCGCCGGGCCGACGGCATCGTCGTCAGCGGCTGCCGCATGCTCTCGACTCTCGCGCCAGTCGCCAACGAGTGCTACGTCGGCCCCTACTATCCGCGCAAGGCGGGCGAGGAGAAGTTCGTCCTGGCTTTCGTGGTGCCGATGAACGCACCCGGCCTCTCGATCCTGTGCCGCGAGAGCTTCCATCGCGGCGAAGAAGCCTTCGACCGGCCGCTCAGCAGCCGCTTCGACGAGGGCGACGCCATCCTGATGTTCGACAAGGTGCTGGTGCCGCACGAGCGCATGATCATCGACGGCGACCTCGAGGCCTACAACGGCATGCTGTCGGCGCGACCCGGCTACACGCCGCTGCAGGCCACCATCCGCTCGACGATGAAGCTCCGCTTCCTGGCCGGCGTTGCGACCGCGATCGCGCGCGCCAACGGCCGGGACAAGCTGCCGCGCTTCCAGGCCGCCATCGGCGAGCTGATCGCCCTGGTGAGCGTCGCAGAGGGTGTGCGGGCCGGGGCGATCGCCGAGGGAATACGCCGGGCGGAAGCCTTCGCACGCGGAGAGTTCAGGATCGAGGGCGACGGCATCCGCGAGCCCAGGACGATCGGCGTCTGCGGCGGCGCCGCCATCAATTTCTTCTTCCCCTATGCCAATACCAAGGCGGCCGATGTCCTGCGCCTGGCCGCGGGATCGGGTGTTTTGGCCATGACCGGCGCCGACTACGCCCATCCCGAGGTCGGCCCCCTGATGGACAAGTGGCTGATCGGGCCGGGCATCGACGCCAAAAAACGCCTCGAGCTCATGAAGCTCGCCTGGGATATGACGGGCAGCGAATTCGGCTCGCGCGCCGGGCTCTACGAACGGCTCTACTCCGGCGATCCCGAGATCAATGCACAGCGCTGGTTCAGGAGCGGGATCACCAGGGATTGCGAGCAGCTCGTGCACGAGTTGCTGAAGCCCTGACGGTTGGCGCGGTCCGCGGCGGAGGCTAGGATGCGGGCTTCCTTCACCCTGCGGAAGAAGCGTCGATGAGTTCATCCGGTGACGGCGACAAGCCTGCCCAGACCGGGCTTGTCGATATGGGCGACATCAGCTTCTACAACCAAACCTACAATCCCAGCTTCAACCTTTCCGAGATTGCGCCGTACCAGGGCAGCTTCAGCGAGATCGTGCTGAACGTCACTTGGGCGCAATTGCAGCCCTCGGAAGGTGGCGCGCTCACGACCTCGGCCATCGACAGCGCGATCGCCCAGGTCAATGCCCTCAATGCCTCGAATGGCACAAATATCGGCATCAAGCTCAGGGTGTGGGGCGGCTACACGGCGCCCGAATGGGCCAAGAACATCGACGGGCCCCCCATCACCGTGACCGGTGAGGCCGAGGTCGATCCGGACATCTACACGCCCCAGACGATCGGTCGCTTCTGGACCGCCGATTACATCGATGCCTGGACGAGCCTCCAGAATGCGCTCGCCGCCCGCTATGACAGCAACCCTGTCATCCGTGGCATTTCCCAGACGGCGGGAGCCGCCGCCACCGACGAACCCTTCGTGCCCCTGAGAACCAACGCGCTTCTGCAAGGCGGCGGCATAGTGAACCAGGTCGGGCAGCTGCAGGCCGGCGGCTACACCGACGCCGCCGAGATGCTGACGCTGCGCGCGGCGATCGCCGACTATTCCCAATGGTCGACGACGCCACTCGACTTCACCATGAACGCCTTCCACCTGTTCGACAGCGGCAACGAACTCAACGATTCGACCTTTACGCTCGCCGTCCTGCAGCAGGCGCGGAACTCGACCCGGCTGGTCCAGCCAGGCAATCACGCCCTGAGCAACCCGCTCTACGCTCCCGACACCGTCGTTTACACGCAGCTCGCCGCAGACGCCGCTCTCAATCCTGCTGTGGGGCCCAGCAGCTTCCAGACCAACGCCCCGATCCTCCTCGGGCCCTACGCGAACTGGCAAGCCACGATCGCCAACGGCGTCGCGTTGAACGCCGGTGATATCGAGCTCTGGGACTTCCCGGTTATCCCGGTACCGGTCGGCTTCACTTCCTTCAGCCCCAGCCAGGTGCAGACGCTCGCCGCGATCCTGGCCGCCGGCAGTCCCCCGCCGACGGCAGGCGCGCCGGACGACGGCTCGGCGCTGGGCTTCATCGCACCCGCCTTCGCGTCGGGTGCCCCCGGCGCGGTCGCCTTTTCGGGCACCAGTGCAGTGCTTCTCGCGAGCGCCACGCCGCAGGCCACCTACAGCGTCACATTGAGATCGCTCGCGGGCGGCACGCTGGGGTTCGCCGGTCTCACCGGCAGCGTAATCGGGGTGACAAGCGGTCCGGTGGTGACCTTGTCGGGCACGCTTGCCGCGGTGAACACGGTCCTCGCGCACCTCACCGATACGCTGCAATCCGGCACGGACGTGATCCACATCGTGGCGATGGACAGCAGCGGGAACACCGCTGTGCGCGATGTCGGCGTCCAGATCTCGCCGTCCTCGGCTCCCTCCTACTCGGGACCAACAAGCGGCAGCCCGCCCGCGACTCCGGCGGCTGCGGCGGCCGGCATCCTTGTGGTCGGCGGTGTGCAGGGCTCGACCGTCATTCCCGGCAATCTCGATATCGGCGGCGGCGGTGCCGCCAGCACCTTGCTCGCTGCGCTGACGCCCAGTGCCTACAGCACGGCAAGCCTCACGATCGGCGGCACGCTGGAGGTGCTGAGCGCCGGTGCCACGTATTTCACCGGATCCCTGAGCGCCGGCGCGGTCACGATCGACACGGGCGGCGCGATCACCGGCGACGGCACCTTAACCGCCGCGAACGGCGGCGCGATCCTCAACAACGGCACGATCGAAGCAGCGGCGGATCAAACGCTGGGGCTGCAGCGGCTGAGCGTGGCGAGCGATCTCTCGGGCACCGGCGCGCTGATCATCGACGCCGGTGCCACGTTGAGGCTGGATGGTGCGGTTGCTTCGACGCAAACCATCACCTTCGCCGCGAACAGCATCGCCCAGCTCGCGAACGATCCCTATTCGCCGAGCACGCTTGTGCTCGATCAGCCCAACCAGACGCTGGGCACCATTAACGGCTTTTCTTTCGCCGATCGGCTGGTTCTGCAGGGCGTGACGATAACGAGCGCCAGCTACGCCGGCTCGACATTGACCGTCAATCTGTCGACCGGCGGCCCGCTGAGCTTCACCCTGACGTCCAGCAATCTGACGGGGCTCATCCCAAACGTCATCTCCGGCAACACCATCGCGTTCGTGGCCCCCACGGCGGCGGGCGTCGCGCCAACCGTCGTTGCGCCCCTCACGCTCGAGGGCGCTGTCGGGGTGCCCGTATACGTGCCCAACATCGTGGTCGAGACGCCGCTTCCGGCCACCGCGCCCTCCGACCTGACGGTCACCGTCAAGCTGGTGACGGGCCCTGGCCATGGCTTGCTGTTCGCTGACGACGACAACGGCAATACCAGCGTTACCGGTAACGGTACCACCACGCTCATCCTGCAAGGCATGCTTGGTGCGGTCGAGCGCAGCCTGCAGACCCTCACCTACAAGGGTGTGATCACCGGACACGACGCCGACACCATCACGATCACCGCTTCCAACTACGCGACCACTACCGGGTCTGCGACGATCGA
>DATHNU010000843.1:0-4306 GCA_035485695.1 Reyranella sp.
GGCGAGATGTAGAGCGTGTGCAGCTCGCCCTTGCCTTTCTTGTGGGCGAGATCCTGGCCTTTGAGGCGACGCTCGGTGAGCTCGATCAGCGACGGCAGGAAGCCCGCCAGGGTCTTGCCGCCGCCGGTCGGCGCAATCAGCAGCGCGCTTTTGCCCTGCCGGGCCAGTTCGATCAGGGCGAGCTGGTGCGGCCGCGGCGTCCATCCGCGACTCTCGAACCAGCGTGAAAACAGGTCAGGAAGCCCCATATCTGGCGGGTAGGATGCAGCAAGTTCAATGGCCGTCGACACCCTAAATCCCCGCTCCTGGCTCTATCCGACGCCGCGCGGCCTCTATTGCAAGCCCGGCGACTTCTATGTCGATCCGGCCGTCGCCGTGCCGCGCGCCGTGATCACCCACGGCCATGGCGATCATGCCCGGCCCGGCCATCGTTCGGCACTGGCTACGCCCGAAACGCTGGCGATCATGCGCACGCGCTTCGAGGATATGCCCGACACCGACCAGCAGCCGCTGAAATACGGCGAAAGCGTGCGGGTCGGTGACGTCGATGTGAGCTTCGCGCCGGCCGGCCACATCCTGGGCTCGGCGCAGGCCGTGCTGTCCTACAAGGGCCAGCGCATCGTGGTGTCGGGCGATTTCAAGCGCCGGCCCGACGCGACTTGCCCGCCCTTCGAACCGGTGCCCTGCGACGTCTTCATCACCGAGGCGACGTTCGCCTTGCCGGTGTTCCATCATCCCTCCGATGCCGGCGAGATCGGCAAGCTTTTACGCTCCGTCGCCACCTTTCCCGAACGCACTCATCTGGTGGGAGTCTACGCGCTCGGCAAGTGCCAGAGGGTGATCAAGCTGCTGCGCGCCGCGGGCTGGGACAAGCGCATCTGGCTGCACGGCGCGCTGCTGTCCCTGTGCAAGCTCTATCAGGACCAGGGCGTCGACCTCGGCGACATCGCTCATGTCTCGGAGGCGATCCTGGAACCCTTCAAGGGCGCCATCGTGCTCTGCCCGCCCTCGGCCATCGCCGACCGCTGGTCGCGCCGCTTCGCCGACCCGCTGCCGGCGGTCTGCTCGGGCTGGATGCGGGTCCGCGCCCGCGCCCGGCAAAGCGACGCCGAGTTGCCGCTGGTCATCTCCGACCACGCCGATTGGCCCGAGCTCACGCAGACTCTCAAGGACGTCGGCGCGCCCAAGGTCTGGGTGACGCACGGCCGCGAAGAGGCCTTGGTGCATTACGCGCGCTCGATCGGCATTGACGCCGAGGCGCTGCATCTGGCCGGTCGCGAGGAAGAGGGCGCCTAGGTGCAGGCCTTCGCTGCCCTGCTCGACGCCCTCTCCTTCCAGCCAGCGCGCAACGCCAAACTCCGGCTGATCGAGACCTATCTGCGCGAGACACCCGACCCCGACCGCGGCTGGGCGCTGGCCGCGCTGACCAGCGGGCTCGATTTTCCGGCTGCCAAACCGGCGCTGCTGCGCG
Source organism: Reyranella sp. (assembly GCA_035485695.1). Lineage (GTDB taxonomy): Bacteria > Pseudomonadota > Alphaproteobacteria > Reyranellales > Reyranellaceae > Reyranella. The sequence continues at coordinate 1,472 of DATHNU010000843.1, forward strand.
GCTTCGGCGAAGACAAGATCGGCGCCGAGCTCTTCCATCTCTCCTACGACTATGTCGGCGATCTGGCCGAGACTCTGGCACTGATCTGGGAAACCGATCCCGCGGCGGGCCCGCCACCCTCGCTCGGCGAAGTCGTCGAAACCCTGCAGCGCGCCACCAAAATGCAGACGCCGGCGATCCTGAAGTGCTGGCTGGACGCCCTCGATTCGACGGGGCGCTGGGCCCTTCTGAAGCTCCTGACCGGCGCGCTGCGGGTCGGCGTGTCGGCACGGCTCGCGAAACAGGCGGCCGCCAATATCGGCGGCCAGCCGGTCGATGCCGTCGAGGAGATCTGGCACGGCCTCTCCGCACCTTACCGGCCTTTGTTCGACTGGCTGCTGGCGGGCGCGCCGCGGCCCAGCAGCAACGCCGGCGGCGCCTTTCTGCCGCCGATGCTGGCCAATCCCATCGACCGCGCCGAGCTCGACACGCTCGACCCCGCGCATTTCCGCGCCGAGTGGAAATGGGACGGCATCCGCGTGCAGGTCGCCTCCTCGGGCGGCGCGAAGCGGCTCTACAGCCGCGCCGGCGAGGATGTGTCGGCTGCCTTTCCCGATATCGTCGAGGCGATCGACTTCGACGGCGTGTTCGACGGCGAGCTTCTGGTACGCCGCGAGGAGACCGTGGCGCCGTTCAACGACCTGCAGCAGCGGCTCAACCGCAAGACCGTGACGCCCAAGATGCTGAAGGAGCATCCCGCCCATGTCCGCCTCTACGATGCGCTGTGGCTCGAGGGCGAGGATCTGCGCGCGCTGTCCTTCGACCAGCGCCGCGCCCGGCTGGAAGCCTGGATGGCCGAAAAGCCGCGCCAGCGCTTCGACCTTTCACCGCTGGTGACGTTCCGCGATTGGCCCCATCTCGCCGAGCTGCGCGAGGCGATGACGAGCGACGGCATCGAGGGCTTGATGCTGAAGCGCGGCGACAGTGCCTATCTCGCCGGCAGGCCCAAGGGTCCGTGGTTCAAGTGGAAGCGCGACCCCATGCTGGCCGACTGCGTGCTGATGTATGCCCAGCGCGGCCACGGCAAGCGCAGCTCGTTCTATTCCGACTTCACCTTCGGCTGCTGGCGCGAGGCGGATGGCAAGCGCGAGCTGGCGCCGGTCGGCAAGGCCTATTTCGGCTTCACCGACGAGGAGCTGCGCTGGCTCGACAAATGGGTGCGCGACCACACCACCAACCGCTTCGGCCCGGTGCGCGAGGTCTCGCCCGAGCTGGTGCTGGAGATCGCCTTCGACGGCATCGCCCGCTCGACCCGCCACAAGTCGGGGCTCGCCATGCGCTTCCCGCGCATCAATCGCATAAGGACTGATAAACCGGCAGCCGAGGCCGACACTATCGACAACCTGCTTCGCCTCGTGGCATGATCAACCCATGGTTGAGGAATTCTCGGGGCTCCTGCCACCGCAAACCCACACCCTGCCCGTCCAGGATCGCATCGGACGCGGCCGCGCCCTGCGCGAGCGCGCGGCGCGCCGGCACCACGGCGTGTGGAAGCCGCCATCCGGCCGGCGCGATCCCATCGAAATCCTGATCGAGCAGGGCGAATCGCGCCTGCCCAACCTGCTGCCCATCCGCTACGCGCGCATGAAGCCCACGCCCTTCACCTTCCTGCGCGGCGCCGCCGCCGTGATGGCCGCCGATCTCGCGGCGACGCCGGCCAGCGGTCTCACGGTGCAGGCGGGTGGCGACTGCCACTGCCTCAACTTCGGCGGCTTCGCCACGCCCGAGCGCCGGCTTGCCTTCGACATCAACGATTTCGACGAAACGGCGGTGGCGCCCTGGGAATGGGACGTGAAACGCCTGGCCACGAGCTTCGTCGTAGCCACGCTCGAAGTCCTGCCCAGGGACGCGCGCACTGAACTCGCTCAGATCGTGGCCCGGAGCTACCGCGCCACCATGGCCGAAATCGCCGGCATGCCGGTGCTCGCCGCCTGGTATCTCGCTTTGAACCTCGACGACGTGAACACAGCGGAGGCGACAGGCATCGACCCGCGCGTGGTGCGCAAGGCCGGCACCGCGCGCGCCCATCCGGTCGAAATCGCGGCGATCAGCCATCGCAAAGGCCCTGCGCCGCACATCGAGGACAATCCCGAGGGCACCGTCTTCCACCCTTCGGCCGCCGATGCCGCCGCCTTCCGCGCCGCCGTGGACGCGGCGCTGGTGGACTACGCCGAATCGCTCAGCCCCGTGCGCCGCACACTCCTGCAGCGCTATCGCCTGGCCGATGCGGCCTACAAGGTGGTAGGCGTCGGTGCGGTCGGCACGCTGTGCGGCGTCCTGCTGATGGTCTCGGGCGACGGCGAAGCGCTTTACCTGCAATTCAAGGAAGCCACCCGCTCGGTGCTCGAGGCCTATGCCGGCGCCAGCCCCTACGCCCATCACGGCGAACGCGTGGTCCGCGGCCAGCGCCTCTTGCAGGCCGCGAGCGACATGTTGCTGGGCTTCGCTACCGGGCCGACCGGTCGCCATCTCTATGTCCGTCAGCTGCGCGACGCCAAGATCAAGCCCGCGCTCGAGATCATGTCGCCGCGCAATTTCCGGCGTTATGCCGCGACCTGCGGCGAGGTGCTGGCGCGCGCCCATGCCCGCACAGCCGACGCCGTCGTCCTGTCGGCCTATCTCGGCAAGAGCGCGGCCTTCGACGAGGCGATCGGCGCCTTCGCCACCGCCTACGCCAAGCAGACCGAACGCGACCATGAGGCGCTGCTTAAAGCCTTGAAAAACGGCCGTCTTCCCAGCAGCGGCGGGCCTTCATAGCGGCCAATCGCCCCTTGCAGGGGCGCTGCAGCGTCCCCA
>DATHNU010000844.1:0-2624 GCA_035485695.1 Reyranella sp.
GCCTTCGCATAAAGGGTCCTCCCCATCGGCACGATGGAGAGGTGCCCGCGTAGCGGGCGGAGGGGTCATGAGCACCAGTACCGATGCCCATGACCCCTCCGCCCCTTCGGGCCACCTCCCCGCGCTTCGCGCAGGGAGGGAGTACTTGTCGGTCAGGCCGTCGGAAGCTGCGTAAAGCCTTCCGGCAGCACATCGAGATCGACCGGCTCGACATCGACCGCGTCGACCTCAGCCATCGCAGGGCCGCGCCGGCAAGCGTCGATCATCGCCCCGACCGCCGCATCGTCACCGACGATCAATGCCTCGACTGACCCATCAGTACGATTGCGCACCCAACCCGTGACGCCGAGGCGCAGGCCGGTCTTCATCGCCCAATAGCGATAGCCCACACCCTGCACTCGGCCCGTGATGGTCAGGCGGGCCTGCAACGCCATCGCCGGCTCAGGCAAACTCGATGATCTTCTGGTCGACGCGCAGGCTGTCGCCGGCCTTGGCGTGCAAGACCTTCACGGTGCCGTCGCGCGTGGCACGCAGCACGTTTTCCATCTTCATTGCCTCGACTACGGCCAGCACCTCGCCGGTCTTGATCTCCTGCCCCTCGCTCACCGCGACGGAAGCGAGCAGACCCGGCATCGGCGACAGCAGGAACTTGGAGGTGTCGGGTGCCGCCTTGACCGGCATCAGGGCGTAGAGCTCGGCCTGGCGCGGCGTCAGCACCAGCGCCTCGGCCTGGCCGCCCTCGTGGATCAGCCGCCATCCTGATCCGGCGACATCGATCTGCACGACGACCTGCTCGCCGTCGATCAACGCATGGAGCAGCGGATCGCCCGGCGCCCAGCCGATCTCGATGCGGATCTTCCGGTCGCCGGCAGTGACCGTGAAGTGGCGATCTTGCCCCGCCACAGTTAGCGCCACCGGCTCGCGATTGAGCATGACGACCTTGTTATCATCCGGGGCTACCAACTCCGAATAGGTGCGATACCGGACGGGTGCGTTTCCGCCGGCCCATGTACGCTCGCGCTCGCTACTTGCGCGGTCGACCACGGCAGCGACGGCGGCCAGCATCGCTGGATCCTTCGGCGGCAGATGGGCCGCAGTGAAACCGCCCTTGAACTCCTCGGCGATGAAGTTGGTCGTGAGCCGCCCCTCGCGGAAGCGCGGATGGGCCATCAGCGCCGCCAGGAACGGCACGTTGTGCGACACGCCGCGGACATAGAACTCGTCGAGCGCCCGCCGCATGCGCTCGATGGCGTCGATCCGCGTCTTTCCGTAGGAGCAGAGCTTGGCGATCATCGGATCGTAGAACATCGAGATCTCGCCGCCCTCATAGACGCCGGTGTCGACGCGCACGTCCGGCCCGGGCTCGGGCTCGCGATACTTCACCAGCCGTCCGGTCGAGGGCAGGAAGTTGCGGAACGGGTCCTCGGCGTAGAGCCGCGCCTCGACCGCCCAGCCGTCGAGCTTCACGTCCTTCTGCTGGAACGGCAGCTTCTCGCCGGCCGCGACCCGGATCATCAGCTCGACCAGGTCGAGGCCGGTTATCAGCTCGGTGACCGGATGCTCGACCTGCAGGCGGGTGTTCATCTCGAGGAAGAAGAACTTGCGGTGCTTGTCGACGATGAACTCGACCGTGCCGGCGCTCTTGTATTTCACCGCCTTGGCGAGCGCCACCGCCTCCTCGCCCATCGCCTTGCGCGTCCTGGCGTCGAGGAACGGGCTGGGCGCCTCCTCGATCACCTTCTGATGACGGCGCTGGATCGAGCACTCGCGCTCCCACAGGTAGATGCAGTTGCCGTGACCGTCGGCAATCAGCTGGATCTCGATATGGCGCGGCTCCTCGACGTATTTCTCGATGAACACCCGATCGTCGGCGAACGACGCCTTGGCCTCGTTGGTCGCCGAGCCGAAGCCCTCGCGCGTCTCCTCGTCGTTGTAGGCGATGCGCATGCCCTTGCCGCCGCCGCCGGCCGACGCCTTGATCATCACCGGGTAGCCGACCTTCTGGGCGATCTTCACCGCCTCCTCGGCATTGGGAATCGCATGCAGGTAGCCCGGCACGGTGCTGACCCCGGCCTTGAGCGCGAGCTTCTTGGATTCGATCTTGTCGCCCATGGCGTGGATGGCGAGCGCATCGGGACCGATGAAGACGATACCGGCCTTGGCCAGCGCCTTCTGGAATTCCTGCTTCTCCGAGAGGAAGCCGTAACCGGGATGGACCGCCTGCGCGCCGGTCTTCTTGCAGGCCGCCACGATCTTGTCGATCTGCAGGTAGGACTGCGCCGACGGCGGCGGGCCGATCAGCACCTTTTCGTCGGCCATGCGGACGTGCAGCGCGTCGGCATCGGCCTCGGAATAGACCGCCACCGTCCTGATGCCGAGCCGCTTGCAGGTGCGGATGACGCGACAGGCGATCTCGCCCCGGTTGGCGATCAGGATCTTGTCGAAGGGCGGCTTGTCAGCCAGCGCCTCGCCTTTGGGCGCAGGCCTTGGCGCGGCTTTGACCGCAGGTCCCGCCGCCTTCGGCGCAGCTTTTTTCGCGGCCTTCTTCTTGGCGGCCATGCTCACGATCCTTCTTTATTGCGGTCGAGACTGTTGCGATCGAAGAGGCCCTTGGCCCAGGCCGC
>DATHNU010000845.1:0-6262 GCA_035485695.1 Reyranella sp.
GCTTGCCTGTCACTCCGCTTCACACCGGCGAGAGATCCTCGATCTCGTGCTGCAGCATGCGTTCCTGATCGTAGAGCAGGTCGGCCAGCGTATCGTCGATCGAGCGCATGGCGATCGTGACGTCGAGCGCCGTGGCGCCATGCTTCTCGGCCAACCGATCGAGCATTTCGCGGATATCGGCCTTGGCCTGCAGCCGGTCCTTCTCCAGCTCGGCCAGCCGCTCGACGGGATCGATACGGCTCTCGAGATGCCGCGCCCAACCGGCCGGCAGATAGAGTTGCGTGCCCATCTCTAGGCCGCCCGCCGGCGCGCGCCGGGCTTCTTGGTCCCGGGATTGATCAGGTTGAAGCGGACGGTGCAGGCTTCGCTGGTCGCCGGATAGAGCGCGACCGGGCAGGTCACCAGCGAGAGGCGAAGATGCCCCTCCGACGACGGACGAACGGCCATGACGAATCCCCTCAAAATCCCGGGGACTCAACACCGCCGGAGCGCTGTCGTTGCCGCAGTAACGCTGTCGTTGCCGCAGTAACAAGGAGTCTAGATGGTGTGACCGTTCCCGCTACGGCCTCGCAGATGTGGGCTGCGGGGCCATTGCAGCCGCTCAAAAGGCTTCGACGCCGGTACCTTTGTCGTCGTCGATGGCGAGGGCGGCTTTGCTCATCGCGAGCGCGCGGAGCCTGCAACTGACGGCCCGAGCGAAAGCGGTCGCCCGCATCGTGCGAAAGCTGTTGCCGGCGCGCCATGGGCTTCTCGCATGGGCATCGGCCAGCAACTCGAGGCGAAGAAGCCGAAGATGAACCTGTTTGGCGCTGCGCCGACGCTTTGAACTCTTGCCGGAGACACGATTGGCCATGAGTCCTTCTATAGGCCCATCCGGCGCCGGCAACGTGGGAAATGCCACACAAAGTGAAGTCAGCGCGTTATTTGCTGGCAATCTTTGCGTTATTTGAAGGGTGGGCCCGGCGGACCTGTTCCTCGGCGCCGGCCTGGCGGCTTTTTTAAGGGGCCGCGGCAAGGCTGCGCGACCGGCATCATGAGCCGCAACTCCCCGACTTCTCGGGGTCATGACTCCCTGGCTGGGATCATATGATCACGTCGATCCCGCCGAGGCGATCGAACGTGGGTGATGGACGCGCCGGGGGTGCCCATCACCAGAAAGTGCAGCAAAGGCTCGAGACCGCCCCCAAGTAGAGACGCCGCCGGGCGTCTTCCCTACACCATGGTGACCTTGCCCGTCGGCAGATCGTAGAAAGCGCCCACCACGCGCAGCTTTCCGGCCGCGACCATGTCGGCCAGGATCGGCTTGGCTTCCTGCAGGCGCTGCACGTTGTAGCGCACGTTGGCCACCACCGCGCGCTGATAGATGTCGTCGCCGGGCTGTTTCATGACGGACTCGATGCCGGGCTTCATCGCCCGCACGAGATCGCCGATATGACCGGGCAGGTCGTTGCCCTTTTTCAGCGCGTCGACGGTGGCGTTGACGGCGCCGCAGCTTGTGTGGCCCAGGACCATGATCACCTTGGTACCCAGCACTGCCGAGCCGAACTCCAGACTGCCCAGGCCATCGGGCGTCATGAAGTTGCCGGCGACGCGTACCACGAACAGCTCACCCGGCCCCTGGTCAAAGGCCAGCTCCGGCGAGATCCGCGAATCGGCGCAACCGAGGATGGAGGCGAACGGCGCCTGTCCCTTGGCGCGGGCAGCGCGGCCGGAAGAAAAGTCGCGCTCGTTCATCTTGCCGGCGACGTAGCGGGCATTGCCCTCGACCAAGCGCGCGAGCGCTGCATCGGGCGTGTCGACCGCGCGGGCAGGCTGCGCTTGCGCCGTGCCGCCAACCAATGGCGCCGCAGCCAAGGCAGCAGCGCCGGCCCCGAACACAAGACGACGGGACATTCCGGCAGCGAGACATGCTGTGCACATACACATAACTCTCCCCCTCCTTCATGACGGAACAGTAGCCGTGATTTATTCAAATGCGAGTTTGCCAAAAAGACAAACGTGCGGACTCGACTAACGAAACGCGCCCGAGAAAAAAATCGCCAACCCGAAGAATGCGAACGCCACCACCAGCAACGGTAATCCGAGAGCGATCTTGAGCTCAAGCACGGCGTTCGAAGGATTCTTCGGATCGTAGTGCACGAGCACGAGATTGCCCGTGGGATAGCGCGCCGCGGCCGCTTCTGCAATGGCCTGCGAGGACGCCGGCTTGCCGCCGAAGCATACCTGCGTGCTGTGGTACTCGTGATCGTTCACTCGATATGAATATTCGACCACCGGCGCGTAGAAGGTCGTGAGGGTGCCGCTCTGCGCGCCGCCGACGCGCTTGCGATAATGCTCGACGCCGCTTTTGACGACGCGGCCACCGATGGCCGGCCAGCCCGACGCCTCGGCGACTTGCCGTCGCGCCATCCACAGCATGGCCACCAGCATGATCCCGCCCAGGGTGAAGAAGGCCATGCCCGGCAGGAAGGCCTTCTCGGGAAAATAGGCCGACAGCCCCTCGAAGATGGCCGAGATGTTCCAGAACGCCGCCAGCACCACGAGGCCGCCCAGGAAGATCGCGGCGGCGATCGCGTAGAGCCAGCCCACCGGCACCGGCGGATCGCGCTCGAGCAGGGCGTTCTCGGGATTCTTCGGATCGTAGTAGACCGGCACCGTGGCGCCGACGCTGTAATGGTTGAGCGTCTGCTCGAGACGGCCACCGGCGCTGTCGCCGATGCCGATGCGCGTGCCGCGAAAGACGCGATCGCCCAGCGTGTACTCGTATTCGACATCGGCGACGTTGCTGACCTTCATCACAGCCGCCTGCTGCCGCTGATGCTGCGCGCGCAGCGTCGATCGCACGATGCGACCGCGCGTCGAGGGCCACGCCGCGGCGTGGCGCACCTGGGTTCCCTTCCACAGGATCACGCCGGCGATCGACACCGGCAGCGCCATGAAGAACAGCGCCATGATGACGTCGCCGGGCAGGAAGACGGGGGCCACGGCCAGCGCCGAACCGCCGGCCGCCAGCCACCAGAATTGCCGCGGCAGGTGGTCGGGGCCGGCCTGCAAGCGGAACCAGCCGAGCGCGATCAGCAGCACGCCCAAAAGGCCCGCGACCGCGGCGCCGAGGCGCATCGCGTAACCTGCGGCGGTCGTGGTCGAGTCCTCGACCGCGGTGGCGCGGCGCCGCACATCGACCGACAGAGTGGCCGGCCCTTCCTTGGCGAAGGCGCTCGCCATCGCCTGCGACATGCGGCTCGCCATCTCGATCGCCTCGTCGCTGGTCGGCGCCCGTACCGTGAGGCGGGTGTGGCGGACCCGGATCTGGTTGGGCAGCGATTCGAGCGTCGCGTCGGCCGAATAGACATGCATCGCCGCGTCGAAGGCGCGGGTGACGCGGGCATCGTCGCGCTCGGAGGTGGTCGCGAGCTCGACGGTCGCGGCCATGCTCCTGGCCATCCAGGACGGCACGGTGTCGCGCACCGACCACAGCACGAGGGCGAGCACCAGCAGGCCGATGCCGACCACCACCCGCTTGCCGATCGCCGATTCCTTGGCGACGCGCGACGCGCCACTGTGTGACGCGCCGCTGCGCGGCCCCGAGTCCTTCAAATTGCTGTCAGCGATTTCCATCACGCACCCCCCAAAGGGTTGCCAAAGCTGTTGCCAGAGACGTTGCTAGAGGCCTTCCCAGCACGACGTCGCGACCAGGTACTTGGCGAGCGCCAGGTAGCGTTCGCGGGCCACGATGCCGCGCGCCGCCAGGGAGTCCTGGAGCCGGTGCAGCGTCTGATCGACGTGCTGGCGCTCCTGGCCGATGTCGGCGATCCGCACCAGGCAGTCGTCGGTCCGCTCGTTGGCCAGGCAAGCCGGTGCCGGGAACGCGTTCGAGTGGGCCGGGTCGGCGCCGAAGACGCCGACGCAGTAGGCGACGAGAAGCTCGCTGTCGGTGCTGGGCTCCTCGCCCGCCGCCGACGGTGCGGGAGGTCCGATCCAGGTCGCGGCGGCGAGCGCGACGGCTGTCATCAGTCTCATGCTGGCCCACTCTGCGCGTGAATGTTGGCGCAGCATGGCGCAAAGCCGGGCCGGCGACTGTGCGAAGACTCACACCGGTTCTAGAGCAGGAAGCTCAGGCCCGAGACGATCAGCAGGAGGTTCACGGCAAGGGCGAACTGGCGGTCATTCAGCCATTTGAAGCAGGCCATGCCGAAGGACGAGCCGATCAGCATGGCCGGCACGTAGGTGATTCCCGCGAAGTCGAAAGCCCGTCCTTCGGCGCCTAGGCTCGACAGCGCCAGGACGGCGAGGGCCGCCAGCTGCACGATCAGGATGAACGGCTGGTAGATGCCGCGCTGGCGCTCCTTGCTGAGGCCCTTGAAGCCGCACCAGATGGTGACGAACGCGCCGGGGAACGCCGCCGCGCCGCCCGTGATGCCGCCCAGGAAGCCCGCCATCCCGTCGAACAGCGCATGCTGCCGCCGCACGACGAGCGGCCGGCGGAAGATCATGAAGGCGGCGTAGAGGACCAGCAGCGCACCGATGATGTGGACGTAGAGGACGGGGCGGCTGTGCAGCAGGCAGTAGACGCCGACCGGCAGGCCGATGGCGGCGCCGGCCACGAAAGGTCGGAGGCCACGCCAGTCGATGTCGCGACGCAGCGACCACACCATCAGCGCCTGGCCGGCGATGCTGCAGATCATCATGATCTGCACGACCTGCACCGGATCGTCGAGCAGGTGGAACAGCATGGCGCCGCAAATCGCCGAGAAGGCGAAGCCCGCGATGCTCGACGAGAGCGCGGCGACGAAGACCGCGGCCATCACCCACGGCGAGACGGCAGCCGGAGTCACCAGCATCAGGACGCCGGCATAGGCCGCGAGCGCCATCGCGCTCGCGCCATAGAGGACCACGCCCTTTTGCCGCGCGACCGCCCCCAGCCAGTCGCGCAAGGCTTCGGCCCGCGCCTGGCGCGCCAAAGCGAGGGGAGTCGCAAGGGGAGTCGATGGCGCCGAATACACAGGCGGGAGCGCGGCCTTGTGAGGCATGGCCTCTGGCATCCTTCTGGGGAAACGCACGGCTACTCGTGGAAGGCGCGCACGCTAGGCGCAGCGGATTCCGCGCGCATCGGGGGTTTCCCCTATTTTGCCGCCGCGCGCTCCCCATTTTGCGGCGCACCACGCACGCGCCGTTGCGACAGTCCGTCAGTTGTGAAAGTCTCGCGCCTTTCCCGCTGCGAAAGGCAGGGTTATCGCAGAGTATTTATCCCGTCATTCCGAGCGAAGCCGCCAGCCTGCCCCGAGCGAAGTCGAGGGGCCCGGCTCCGGTCGGGATGACGGTTGTTTTTTGCCGCCTGCGATAGCCCTGCCGCGAAAGGAGGCGTTCGATGGATTGGTTCCAGCAATTGCGCGCGGCGCTGCCCGCCTACTATCCGCCGGGCAGCCCGGCGGACGTCGTGGGCTACCTGCAAGGCAGCGGCAATCCGATGGATTGGCGGCGCCTGATGCAGAACGGGCGCGAGCAGATGATCGTTCTGGGCAGCGTGCCACCCACGCATGAAGACTGGGTGGCGGCGGGGGTCGCGCAGCGCGGATCCATCCAGACCATCCGCACCGCCGATCTCGCCACGTTCATCATCACCTACGGCGGCTTCATCAGGCGGCCGTGGGGCAAGATCTCGACACTGTCGATGGAGGTGGCGCGAAACTACGCCACCGTGACGATCCCGCAATTCAAGCGCAACGCGCCCCGCAGGGGATGAGCGCGCGCGGTCAGAGGGCGCCCAGCGGATCGGGGCCGTAGTTGTTGGGACCCGTCGTGCCCTTGAGAAAGCCGCACTCGATCAGGTACCAGAGGCTGCCGATCAGCGGAACGAAGATGATCAGGATCCACACGCCGCTCTTGTTGCGGTCGTGAAAGCGCTTGATGCCGACGGCGATCGAGATCCAGGTCACGAGGATGCCGAACAGGACCAAGACGATGCTGGTGACCGGTCCCATGCGGGCGAGCGCCTCCTGTGGATCGTCCGACATCGCAATATTGCTGCCGAGCATGGCAAAGAGGATCGCCTCGACGACAAAGATGGCGAGAGCAACCAGCCAGAACTTGGCGCGATTGGTGCGCCCCTGAAAGCCGAACAACAGATTCGTCATTGTTGTCTCCCTCGTTTCATCGGTTCCGGTCAGGCCTTCTGTCGCGTCTCAACTGCGCCTGACGGCCCTCAGGATACGCCGCCCGCGCGCGCAACGTCTGTGGGCAACCTCACGGTGAAAATGACTTT
>DATHNU010000846.1:0-7220 GCA_035485695.1 Reyranella sp.
ATCCATCTGCGCGCCCGGATGTTCTCGCCGCTGTCGGGCACCGTCGAAGATGCCGCCACCGGGAGCGCGGCGACGCCGCTCGCCGCCCTCCTGCTCTCGCTCACCAAAGACACCGAACGGCGCTACGACATCACGCAAGGAGTCGAAATGGGCCGCCCCAGCCTGCTCGCCTGCTCGGCCCGGCGCGCCGCCGACGGCATCCGCGCCAGCGTGGGCGGCGGCTGCGTGCCGGTGTTGAAGGGCGAGATATCGCTATAGACGGGAGGCGGTAAAGCCGGCGCGCGGGAAGTGGACCACCACGTCCCCCACTCGAGGGTCGCTGCGCCGAATCGAGATCCGGTCCGGCGCGAGACCGACCAGGACACCCGTCACCGGTACCTTGCCGGTGTCGTCCGGCGTGATGTTGATCGTCTGGCCGGCCTTGAGCCCGCTGGGATCCTCGGCGTCTACCTCGGTGGCGGCGGGCGTGGCAGCCTTGGCAACGTCAAGCGCATCGGGGCCCGTCACCTCGACCGGCGTACCCTCGCCAAAGGCTTTCATGCGTTCCGACCAAGCGACGATCCGCGGCAGCCGGTCGAGCGGCGGCGCTGCCTTGCCGCCGCCCAGCCGCTCCTTGATGAACCAGACCGGATTGTAGAAGGCGCAGTCGGCCAGCGTAGGCGCTGCACCCATCAGATAGGGCCGGCCATCGGCCAGCATGTTCTCGGCCAAGACCATCTGGGCATAGGTCTGCTCGGCCGCAAAGGGTGCCGCTTCCTTGAGCTTGGCGGCGTCGAACGAGCGGCCGGAAAAGGCACTGCGGTCCTTGATGAAGGCCTCGGGCAGCTTGTCGCCGATCGCACCCATCACCACGCCGACGGCCGACCAGAAGATATTGCGATCGACCCACATGGCGATCGCCCGCGCCTCGCCGGCCTGACCGGGTGGCAGCAACGGCGGCTGCGGCGCCCGCTTCTCGAGCTCCAGCATGATGAGCTGGGTGTCGCAATAGATATCGGCGCCGATCTGCAGCACCGGCGTCCTGCGATAACCGCCGGTGAGCGGCATCAGGTCGGGCTTGGGCATGATCGAGGGGATCTGCACCGATTTCCAGGTGAGCTGCTTGATGCCAAAGGCGATGCGCACCTTCTCGGAGAAAGGCGACGTCGCAAAGTGATGAAGGATGAGATCTGTCATCAATGGATTGTGGCGAGTGCGACGAGGATTGCAAAGCCCGTTCCACCGGCCACGGCGAACTGCCAGGCCCGCGAATAGAGCTTCGTGCGGCGCTCCACGAGATCGCCAGCTCGCTGCAACGCCGCATCGTCGAAGTCGGGCTCGCCGTCGGCCAGGCGATCGAGGCGGCCGCCGAAAAATTCCCATTCGACGTTGATCACCGGGAAAGCGAAGCCGCAGCTCAGTACACTGGCCAGCAGGCTCGCATGGCCGACGATCAGTCCCAGAACCTTCACCGTGGCATTTGCCGTGACGAAGGGATCTGAGGCGCGGACCACCACGACATAGGCAAGAGCTGCCACCACGATGGCGTTGAAGCGCAGCAGCACCGAGACCTTGGAGTCGAGCGTCGACAGCATGCCGTAGAGGCGATCCCATGCCATCACCCGCGCTTTCTGGTCGGGCGTTCCCTGGCCGGCCTCGATACGGGCGACCATGAGGGCCTGGCTCGACACTTTCATCCGCGCAGCGCCTTGATGTTGGCGGCATAGCGGGCCGGTCCGCCGGCGAACACCGCGGTGCCGGCCACCAGGGCGTCGGCGCCGGCCTCGATGCAGCGCCTGGCCTTCTCCGGATTGACGCCGCCATCGACCTCGAGGTCGATCTTGCGTCCCAGCGCATCGATCATCTTGCGCAGGGTCGCGATCTTGGCGAGCTGGCTGTCGATGAACGCCTGCCCGCCGAAGCCCGGATTGACGCTCATTACCAGCACGAGATCGAGGTCGCCCAGCACGGGCTCGACGACGGCAAGCGGCGTCGCCGGATTGAGCACCAAGCCCGCCCGCTTGCCCAGGCTCTTGATGAGCTGGATCGTGCGATGCGGATGCGGCCCGGCTTCCGGATGGAACGAGATCGTGTCGGCGCCGGCCTCGGCGAAGGCCGGCACCAGCGGATCGACCGGCGTCACCATGAGATGCACGTCAAATGGCCGAGCGCTATGCTTGCGCAACGCCTTCACCACCATCGGCCCGATCGTGAGGTTGGGCACGAAGTGATTGTCCATCACGTCGACATGGATCCAATCGGCGCCCGCTTCGGTTACCGCCTCGACCTCCTGTCCGAGCGCGGCGAAATCGGCCGACAGGATGGAGGGGGCGATGCGAACGGGCTGTTGCGGCATGGTGCGTCTCAGGTGCCGGGCCGAGTCGGCGCTTCCCAGCCCTTGCGCCGGAAAGGATTGACCGGAAAGCTGCCGAGCGGCTTGAACTGCTCGGAGAAGAAGCCGAGCTCCTCGAGCGCCAGTTGCAGCCCGCGTTGCTGCGGATGGCCCTCGACCTCGGCATAGAACTCCGCCTGCTCGAAACGCGCGCCGGAGAGATAGCTTTCCAGCTTCACGATGTTGACGCCGTTGGTCGCAAAACCGCCCAGCGCCTTGTAGAGCGCCGCCGGCACGCTCTTCACGCGGAACAGGAAGGCGGTCATGCACTGCACCGTGCGCCAGTCGGGCGTCGCTTCATGGCGCGAGAACACCAGCATGCGGGTGGTGTTGTGGTCGGCATCCTCGATGTTCTTCGCCAGAACCTTGAGATCGTAGATCCGGGCGGCCAGCGACGAGGCGATGGCGCCCACGCTCTTGTCGCCGATCTCGGCAATCTCGCGCGCGGCACCCGCGGTGTCGGCATGAACCAGCGGCGCAAACCGGTGCTTCTTCAGGAAGTTGCGGCACTGCGACAGCGCCTGGACGTGGCTCTTCACCGTCTTGATCGACTTCAGCGTGGCGCCGGGCAAGGCGACCAGACAATGCTCGACCCGCTGGAAGTGCTCGGCGACGATCTTGAGCCTGGTGTGCGGCAACAGGCTGTGGAGATCGGCGACGCGGCCCGCGATCGAGTTCTCGACCGGGATGATGGCAAGTTCCGCCTTGCCGGCCTGCACGGCGCCCATCGCCGCCTCGAAGGTCGGACAGGGCAGTGTCGTCATGTAGGGAAAGGCCGCGCGGCAGGCCATGTCGGAATTGGCGCCGGGCTCGCCTTGAAAGGCGATCACGTTGGAGGCCTTGAGCGCCTTCGCCATCTCCCGAACTCCCCCGGCGCTCGCGCCTGTCACTGTCTTGCCGGCCGGCTGTTTCGCCCGTTGGATTGGCGCCGTCAACCGCCCCTCGACCGGCGAAAAACCTCGCAAAATCCGAGACTTGCGACGTTCCGCCGCGCGAGCCAGATGCGTCGATCGGATACTACTGGCCGGCATGCGGGCATGCTACAGCATCGTCCGGAATTTTTGGCGCTCTGGGATTTGACTATGGCCAGTTTCAACACGGTTGCAGGCTGCGTTCTGGCCTCGGCACTCTTCGCGATGGTGGTCGGCAAGGTCTCCAACGCGGTCGTCCCTGTGCACAGGCTGGAGAAGCCGGCGTTGGCCGTCGCCGACGAAGCGCCAACGGAAACGGCTGCCGCCGCGCCGGCGGAAGAGCTGCCGCCGATCGGTCCCTTGCTCGCCAACGCCAATGTCGAGGCCGGCAAGGCGATCTTCATGAAGCAGTGCTTCACCTGCCATACCATCGACAAGGGTGGGCCGAACAAGGTCGGCCCCAACCAGTGGGACATCGTCGGCCGCAAGAAGGCGAGCCACGAAGGCTTCAGCTATTCCTCGGCATTGCAGGGCAAGGGTGGCGACTGGAGCTACGAAGACATCAACCACATGATCTTCAAGCCGCAGGCCTTCGTGCGCGGCACCAAGATGGCGTTCGCCGGACTTCCCAAGCCGCAGGAGCGCGCCGACGTGATCGCCTTTCTGCGCACCATGAACGACAATCCGCCGCCGCTACCGAAATAAGACCGAGGACGCCCGCATGGCCGGATCGGTTCCCGCCGAGCTGGTCGCTCTGGCCCATCGTCTCGCCGACGCCGCGCGTCCCATCGCGGCCCGCTACTTTCGCACCCCAGTCACGGTCGACGACAAGACCGATCTGAGCCCGGTCACCATCGCCGACCGCGAAGCCGAGACCGCCATGCGCGCGCTCCTGACCGAGCACGTGCCCCGCCACGGCGTGTTCGGCGAGGAGCATGGCGCCGTCCGCGTCGACGCCGATTATGTCTGGGTGCTCGATCCGATCGACGGCACCAAGGCCTACATCACCGGCCTGCCGATCTTCGGCACGCTGATCGCGCTCCTCCATCGCGGCCAGCCGGTGCTGGGTATCATCGACCAGCCGATCCTGCAGGAGCGCTGGCTGGGCGTGTCGGGCGAGCGGTCGACCTTCAACGGAAGGCCGATCCAGGTGCGCGCCTGCCCGACGCTCGATCGCGCCTATATGTATTCCACGGCGCCGATCATGTTTCCCGGGGCCTTCGAGAAACGCCACGAAGCGCTGACGCAGAAGGTGAAACTCTTCCGCTGGGGCGGCGACTGCTATGTTTACGGCCTGCTGGCCTCGGGCCATGTCGACCTGGTGGTCGAGAATTCGCTCAAGCTCTACGACTTCGCGGCACTGGTCGCCGTGATCAAGGGCGCCGGCGGCCTGATCACCGACTGGCAGGGCAAGGAACTCGACATCCATTCCGATGGCTCGGTGCTGGCAGCGGGCGATGCGGCCACGCATCGCGCGGCCATGGATATTCTGGCTGGTGCCGTCTCCGGCGAACCGGAAACGCGTCGCGGGGTCGGATAGGATCGAGGGTACGGCTCTCGTTGCAAGCAAGACTGTCATCCCGAGCGTAGCGAGGGACCTTTGCTCACGGCCTTAAAGGTCCCTCGCTACGCTCGGGATGACACCGGTTTTGCTTCCCAAGTCTGGCGATCCATGTCGAACCACACGATGTCCTTGAACCCCTTGTATTCCACCTTGCGACGGTAGGTGAGACCGAGCCGCTTCATCACCGCCTGCGAGGGGCGGTTGTCCGGCAGTGTAATGGCGAAGATCAGGTCCAGTCCCAGCGTGTCGAAGCCGTAGCCAAGCGCGGCGCGCGCAACTTCGGTGGCGTAACCATTGCCCCAAGCGTCGGGATGCAGCGCCCACAGCACCTCGGTCTCGGCGAATTCGGGGACATAGTTGAGACCACCATGGCCGATCAGCCGTCCCTCCAGGAACACGCCCCAAGGGCCATACCGTCGCTTCTGCCATCCCTCCGCAAAGCGCTCGATCGTGGACCGTCCCATGCCAGCCGGATCGCCTGAGGCGGGCGGCAGCCACTTCACCACCTTCGGATGAAACCGCATGGCGGCGTAGGCTTCGGTGTCGTCAGGCACCAATGGCCGCAGCGTCAGTCGTTCGGTCTGGAGAGTCGTCATGCTGGCGATCTTTACACAACTTTACCGGGGCGAGACGACGGCGAAACGGCGGGGGCCCATATCGGCTCCAAGGGCGATAGGCCCGAACCCAAGGAGACTGAAATGACCAACACGGAAAACAAACTGAACAGCAGCCGCCGCAAGAGCTTGACCACGATGATGGCGGCGCTGCTCGCTGGCAGCCTCGTCGCGACGGCTGGCAGCTTCGCCTACGCCAAGACCGACGGCCAGGCGTTCGACCCGGCCAAGTTCCAGCAGCGCGTCGAGGCGCGCGTCGACAAGGCCCTGACCGGCACCGACGCCACGGCGGACCAGAAGAAGCAGGTGGCGGGCATCCTGGAGGGCGCCTTCAAGGACATGAAGCCGGTGCGTGACCAGATGGTCGAAAACCGCAAGGCGATGGAAGCCGCGCTGCAGGCGCCGACCATCGATCCGGCCAAGGTCGAGCAGATCCGCACCGCGCAGATGAAGGTGGCCGACCAGAGCTCGCAGCGCTTCACCAAGGCGCTGACCGACGCCGGCAACGTGCTGAGCGCCTCGCAGCGCCAGGCCTTCTTCAAGAACTGGAACCAGAGCCACGGCCAGAACCACGGCAAGCGTCACGGCTAGCCGCGGCAAGTGACATCGGGGTCTCCCCGGCCCGATACTGAGCCGATGGCCGAGCGCATCCTGATGATCGACGACGACAACCGCCTCGCCGGGATGGTCTCCGACTATCTCGGCGGGGCGGGCTTTCGTGTGACGATCGCCGCCACGGGGCGCGAGGGCGAGGCGCTCTTGAAGCGCGACGCCTTCGACGCCGTGATCCTCGACCTCATGTTGCCCGACGCCGACGGCCTCGATCTCTGCCGCCGCCTGCGCGCCTCGACCGACGTGCCGATCCTGATGCTGACCGCGCGCGGCGAACCGATGGACCGCGTGGTCGGGCTCGAGGTCGGTGCCGACGACTACCTCGCCAAGCCCTTCGAGCCGCGCGAACTGCAGGCCCGCCTGCGCGCCATCCTGCGCCGCAAGGGCGCGCCGGCGAAGTCCGAGACGCTGCGCTTCGGCCGCCTCGAGATCGACAAGGGCGCGCGCGTGGTGCGGGTCGACGGCGAGGAAAGGATCATCACCTCCTACCAGTTCGTCCTCCTGCTGATCCTGGCCGAGCGGGCCGGCCGTGTGCTGTCGCGCGATGCGCTGATGGACCTCCTGAAGGGCGAGAAACTGGAAGCCTTCGACCGCTCGGTCGACGTCCATATCTCGCGCATCCGCGCCGCCATCGAGGACGATCCCAAGAAGCCGCGCCGCATCCTGACGGTGCGCGGCGCCGGCTACGTCTTCGCCCGGGATCAGGACCGGTGAGCCATGAGAGAAGCCATTCATTCACCTCCCCCGTCACACGGGGGAGGTGCCCGAAGGGCGGAGGGGGAAGGCCCCAGTCAAAATGCCTGACGATTTCAGATCTGAAATTTCCGCGATCGCGTCTGCGGCTCTCCCCCTCCCTACCCTCCCCCGTATGACGGGGGAGGAATGAGTCGGTAGCCATGCAGCGCCTCTACCTGCAGTTTTATCTGACCATCCTCGTCGTGCTGGCGGTGTTCGTGGGCGCAGCGGCGATGCTGTGGTGGTTCGCCGAAGACGCCGCCCGCACGCCGCAATATCTCGACGTCGCCGCCGATCTCACGGGCGCCTTGTTGCCCGACGCCGATGCGCCGGTGGCCGAGCAGCGCAAGGCCGTCGAGGAGCTGCACCGCAAGCTCAGCTTCGATCTCGCCCTCTACCGGCCGAACGGCGCC
>DATHNU010000847.1:0-3118 GCA_035485695.1 Reyranella sp.
GCAGCCCGTGATCGTCGACAACAAGGCGGGCGCCGCCACCCAGCTTGGCGCCGCCTATGTCGCCAAGCAGCCGGCCGACGGCTACACGCTGCTGCTCGCCACCGTCACCACCCTCTGCATCTCGCCGGCGCTCTACGCCAAACCGCTGATCGCCTTCACCGACTTTGCCGGCGTGGCGATGCTGGGCAACGTCACGCTGATCCTGGTCTGCCGGCCCGACCTGCCGGTGGGCAATCCGCGGGAGCTGGTCGCCCTCCTGCAGAGCAAGCCCGGCGCCTACACTTACGGTTCACCCGGCGCCGGCACGGCGCACCATCTGCTGGTCGAACTGATCCGCTCCCGCGAGAATTTTTCGGCGCTGCATGTGCCTTATCTCGGCTCGACCAAGGCTCTCGTCGACCTGACCGAAGGGCGATTCGACTTCATGTTCCTCGACGCCACGGTGGCGCTGAGCCAGATCGCCGCCGGCAAGCTCAAGGCCCTCGCCGTGACCGGCAGCACGCGCGACCCGACATTGCCCAGCGCGCCCACGCTCACCGAGTTTTTCCCCGGCCTCGACCTGCGGCCTTGGATGTCGGTGGTGGCGCCGGCCGGCACGCCCGCGCCGATTGTCGAGCGACTGAATAGTGAAATAAATAAGGCACTCGCCGACCGCGACTTTGTGCAGCGTCTGCGCCAAGTTGGCGTCGAGCCAACGCCATTGACGGTGGCGGCGTTCGACGATTTCATCCGCAGTGATGCTGGCCGTTGGGCCGAGCTCGTAAAAATCTCCGGCGCAAAGGCCGAGTAACAGGGGCAGGCGAAGTATGAAGCGACGCGTTTTCACCCAAGGCTTGCTGTTCAGCGCCTTCTGCGCCCCGGCTTTCGCCGCCGATCCGCTGCCCGCCCTGCAGGAAACTCCGATGTTTGCCGAGCAGGTGAAATCGGGCGCGCTGCCGCCGATCGCCAATCGCATTCCCAATCCGCCGTGGATCGTGCGGAAATTCGCCGGCGGCGACGGCCCCGGCCATCCCGGCGGCCAGCTCAACATGCTGGTGGCGAGTGCACGCGATACGCGCCTGATGACGATCTACAGCTACACGCGGCTGATCGTGTACGACGATCAGTTCAAGCTGCATGCCGACATCCTCGAGAGCTACGACGCCAAGGACGGCCGCGAGTTCACCTTCAAGCTGCGCGCCGGCCACAAATGGTCGGACGGCCATCCCTTCACCACAGAGGATTTCCGCTTCTTCTGGGAGGATGTCGCCAACAACAAGGAGCTCTCTCCGTCCGGCCCCTCGGTCGAGCTTCTGGTCGACGGCCAGCCGCCCAAGGTCGAGATCATCGACGAGCGCACCATCAAGTACAGCTGGGACAAGCCCAACCCCTACTTCATCGAAAGCCAGGCGCGCGCCGCCCCGCTCTTTTTGTTCAGGCCGGCGCACTACCTCAAGAAGTTCCACGCCAAGTACACCGACCCCGCCGAGATCAACAAGTCGGCCAAGGGCGGCCAGGCCGGCGGCAGCTGGATCCAGATCTATCGCCGGCTGGACGTCATGTATGCCAACGACAATATCGACCTGCCGTCGCTCAATCCGTGGATCAACACCACGCCGTCACCGGCGCAGCGCTTCGTATTCGCGCGAAACCCCTTTTACCACCGCATCGACGAGAAGGGGCAGCAGCTGCCCTACATCGACAAGGTGATCTTCACCCTGGCGGCGACCAATCTCGTGCCGGCCAAGGCGGGGCTGGGCGAGGCCGACCTGCAGCCGCGCTATCTCAACATGCGCGACTACACCTTCCTGCAGAAGAGCGCCAAGAACTCGGGCGTCGAAGTGCGCCTGTGGGAAGCGGGTTCGGGTTCGCAGATCGCGCTCTATCCGAACTTCAACGCCAATGACGAGGAATGGCGCAAGCTGATGCGCGACGTCCGCTTCCGCCGGGCGCTGTCGGTGGCGATCGACCGCGACGAGATGAACCAGGTCGTCTATCTCGGCCTGGCCAAGCCGTCGAACAACACCATCATGGAGCGGTCGGAACTGTTCAAGCCCGAGTACGCGACCAAGTGGGCGCAGTACGATCCCAAGCTCGCCAACAAGCTTCTGGACGAAATCGGCCTCACCAAGCGCGACGCCCAGGGTATCCGCCTGCTGCCCGACGGCCGGCCGGCGATCATCGTGGTCGAGAACCAGAGCGAGGAAACCGAAGACTCCGACGCCCTGCAACTCATCACCGAATACTGGAAGAAGATCGGCATCAAGATGCTGGTGAAGCCGCAGACCAAGGAGAATTTCCGCCTGCGCACCTTCTCGGGCGAGGCGGTGATGACGGCCTATGCCGGTGTGGTGACTGCGGTACCTTCGCCCAACACCAGTCCCAAGGAGTTCGCGCCGACGATGCAGGGCGGCCTGAACTGGTCGAAGTGGGGCATGTACATCGAATCCAAGGGCAAGCAGGGCGAGAAGTGCGACATGGATTCGGCCTGCAAGCTCCTGGACTACGTCAAGGAGTGGGAGCACGCGACCAACGACGCCGAGCGCACCAAGGCGTGGAGCGAGATCCTGCAGGCCAACGCCGACGAGGTGTTCTCGATCGGCACCGTGAACGGCATTCGCCAGCCGGTCGTGGTCGGCCCCAAGGTGCGCAACGTGCCCAAGGAAGGCTATTACGCCTGGGATCCGGGCGGCTATATCGGCCTCTACCAGCCCGACACGTTCTGGATCGCGCAGTAGGGTTTGGAAGACCTAGTTGCGCCAGTCATCGACTCGGGCGCTGACGTCGGAAGGCAACGATAGACCAAGCGCTGCCAGCGCCGAACGGTTGACGCTGAAGGTGAATTGCGTCGGTCCGTTCACCGGCAGGTCGGCCGGATTGGCGCCGCGCAGGATCATGTCCACGTACTTCGCACCGCCGTAGTAGCCTTCGGCGTGACCGGGGCCGAGCGCCATCAAACCGCCGGCCATGACATATTCCACGTCTGAATAGATCGCCGGCAGCCGGTGTTTTGCCGCCTCGATAGCCAACGCAAACCGTCGCGAATTGATGAAACTGTCGACGCAGTTGACGAAAGCCTTGGCGCCGAAAGCAACGGCTTGATCGAATGCGGGAGCGACATCTTCGGGCCTGCGAAGGT
>DATHNU010000848.1:0-7032 GCA_035485695.1 Reyranella sp.
GCGAAGAGAGTAAACCCCGGGCTGGCACGCTCCGGATCGAGTGCGCGCAAGCCGACGCCTCGGCGTTTGAGGACGTTCTGCTCGACTTTTGCCAGTGCTGGTCTGCATCCAATGGCGGCGCTTGCGCCGAAGGCAGCGAAGCCGGCGAACAGCGAGCGTCGTTGCAGCAACGAGGGGTCATGGTTGATCATCGAATTGCCTCCTTTCTCAAGACGATCGCCGTCAGGCTTCGGGGGCAAGAAGCTTCACGGGCCCCTTGATTGCTTTCCAGGCGTAGTGTCCGCCGGCCATGTAGCGGGCATCGAATCCGGCCTTGCGCAGCGTCACCGCCGTTTCGCAGCCGATGTGGAAGCCATAGACGCAGTAGGTGACGACCGGCTCGGTCTTGGAAAGCTCGCCGATCCACTCATCCAGGCGCTCCGGATCGCGCCACACGGCGCCTTCCATGATGTCCTGCGACTTGGTCGCGTAGTGCCTTGGCCGCGCATCGATGATCTGGACAGGCGTTCCTGCCTTGAGCATGGCCGCCACTTCCTCGACGGTGATCGCCGGCACGTCGGCGAACTGCTTCTGCACGAGCGGCCGGGGAGGGGCGACCTGGGTCGCGTCGTCGTACCGCCCCTGCACGGCATTCCACTCGATGTTGCGCATGAAGGTGGCCACGTAGGCGGTCGCGTTGGCGCCGAAGTCGAGGTGATAGGCGTGCTCATACATGTCGAGAGCCAGGATCGGGATGCCGCCCGAGATGCTCTGGCCATGATCCGAGGCGGTCTGGTTGATCAGCCGGCCATCGCGCGGCACGTAGGTCAGCACGACCCAGCCCGAGCCGCCGGCAAGCGCATTGGCCAGCGCCATGAACTCCTGGCGCCAGCGGTCGACCGAACCGAAGTCGCGGGCGATCGCGTCGGCCATCGCGTTCGGCACCGCACGCCCGTCGCCGCCCAGGCTGGCGAAGTACAACTCGTGCAGGAGCGTGGAGTTGAGTGCGGCTGTCTCGTCGCTCTTCAGCCGGCTGAGAACGTCCGCCGGCGTTGTCGCGGGATCGAGCGATCCGAGTTCCTCGGTGATGGCATTGAGGCGATTGAGCGCGCTGCCGTAGTTGTTTTCGTAGTGGCTCTCGATGAGGCGAGGCGAGATCCCGTTGAGGGTCCAGGGGCGGCAGAACAGGGGTGCAAGATGGTATCGCATGTCGAGGCTCCTAAAGATGACGAGAGTTGCGGGACGTCAGAGGTCAGAGGTTCAGAGCTGCCAAAACGATTTGGCGCATTCGCTGCGTTGTTGGGCTCGGGTGAGGCCAACGTCGGCCAGCGCGCGATCATCCAAGCGATCGAGGTGCTGGCGCGTGCGCCTGCGCTCGCGCCAGAGGACGAGGGTCGAGACGAGGGTGGGCCATGCGCGAAACCACCATCCCCGCGCCGGAGGGACGAAGAAGCGAGCGGCGCTTTGTGTGAAAGGGTGAGTATGAGACATCTGTTTCTCTCCCTTGATACACTTGCTACAAAGACGCAAATAGCGATGTTTCCTGGATGATACAAGAGAAAAAGATACGTGTGTTGCAAATACTATCTATGGTATGATACGAGTGCACAATGACGACTAATGAGACTTCGGACAACAAGTGGCTGCTGCTGATCCACCAGCTGCCGGCCAAGTCTGCCTATGCGCGGGTCAAGGTGTGGCGCCGCCTGCAGGCGTTGGGCGCGGTCACGCTGAAGGGCGCGGTCTATGCGCTGCCCGCCAACGCCGAGACGCGTGAGGACTTCGCCTGGCTTGCCAAGGAGATCGTCGAGAGCGGCGGCGAGGCGATCGTCTGCGAGGCAGTCCTCGTCGACGGCCTGTCCGATCGCGAGCTGCAGACGCTGTTCGATGCCGCACGCGACGAGGATTACCGGCGCATCGCCGCCGAGGCGCGCGAAGTGGCGGGCCGTCTTGGTGACGATCTGCCCGATAACGCGCTGGCCGAGATCGCCAGCCAGACGGCGCGGCTGCGCAAGCAGCTCGATGCCGTCGTGGCCATTGATTTCTTCGGCGCCGATGAGCGCGAGCCCGCGGAGGGCTTGCTCTCGGGGCTTGAAGCCGGACTGAAGCAGGAGGGAGAAGCCGTGACCGACAAGCCAACGAGCGTCGCCCCTGTCGACGCACTGAAAGACCGCGTCTGGGTGACGCGTCAGGGCGTTCAGATCGACCGCATCGCCTCTGCCTGGCTGGTCCGCCGCTTTATCGATCCGGGCGCGCGCTTCAAGTTCGTGCCAGGCACGGGCTACGCGGCGCTGCCGGGCGAGTTGCGCTTCGACATGTTCGAGGGCGAGTTCACGCACAGGGGCGATCGCTGCACCTTCGAGGTGCTGATCGCCCACACCGGGCTAACCGATGCGGCATTGGCGGCGATCGGCGAGATTGTCCACGACATCGATCTCAAGGATGACAAGTACGGCCGCGAGGAGATGGCCGGCATCCGCAACCTGATCGCCGGCATCGCGTCCTCGCACACCGACGACAATCAGCGCCTGGAGCGCGGCGGCGCCGTGCTCGACGATCTTTACCGGTATTTCTCCAGCAAGCAGGGCGACAAATGAAGGATCGCGACCGAGAGCCGGCCAGGCTGGCGCTGCTGTGGCGCGGAGATCGCCAGGCGCGACGCGCGCGCTTGGTCATGATCGCCCCATCACGCTTCCTGGGAGTAGCGCTCGTACAGCATCGCGGCGTTGCTCCAGCGGATGCCTTGCATGAAGCCATCGACGTAGGCGGCGGCCTTGGCGCCGTAGTCCATGTGATAGGCGTGCTCGTACATGTCGAGCGCGAGGATCGGCCGGCCGTTGGACAGGCTGTGGGTGTGATCGGCCGCCCAGGTTGTGATCAGCCGCTTGTCGCGCGGCGACCAGGTCAGCAGCACCCAGCCCGAGCCGCCGCCCAGCGCCTTGCCGGTGGCGGAGAACTCGGCCTTCCAGCGCGCCAGCGATCCGAAATCGCGGTTGATCGCCTCCGCGAGAGCCCCCGTCGGGTCGCCCTCGCCGCCGAGGGTGTCGAAATAGAGCTCATGGATGAGCATCGAATTGGCGGCGATCAGCTCCTCGCGCTTCAGCCCGTTGACCACGAACACCGGCGCCGTCGCGAAGTCGAGGGACGCAAGCTGCGCCGTGATGGCGTTGAGCCGCTTCACCGCGCCCGAGTAGTTGTTCTCGTAGTGGCTCACCAGGAGCTTCTCGGACAGGCCCTTCACCTTGGCCGGATCGAACGGCAGCTTCTTGATCGCGTATTCCATCTTGGGTCCTCCTGTAGCGGTTTGCGCCTGTGCAGCCGAGTGCAGCCCCGTCACCGCCAGGGCCGCTGCGGCTACTGTCGCGGCGCCCATCACATCGCGCCTCGTTCGTTCATCGGTCATGCATGCCTCCTGTTGAAGGGCTAGGGTTGGCCAGCGACAAGGAAATAGGCGATGCCTGCCAGCGAGCTCGCCAGCAGCACCGGAATCATTCCGAGCTTGAAGCGGAAGATCGCCACCGCAGCGGCCAATGCCAGGATGAGCGAAGGCACCGCGACCGAACTCAATACCGGAAGATCAACGGAAGCGCCCAGCCAATGCACCGGCGCCTGCTTGGCGAACAGCACGTGCAGCGCGAACCACACCGCAAGGTTCAGGATCACGCCGACCACAGCGGCCGTGATGGCGGCCAGCGCCGCTGCCAGCGCCTTGTTGGCGCGCAGCACTTCGACGAACGGCGCGCCGAAGAAGATCCACAGGAAGCAGGGCACGAAGGTGACCCAGGTCGTGAGCAGCCCGCCCAGCGTCGCGGCGAGCAGCGGCGGCAGCGCCCCCGGCGCACGCCAGGCGGCAAGGAAGCCGACGAACTGGGTCACCATGATCAAGGGGCCTGGCGTGGTCTCCGCCATGCCAAGCCCATCGAGCATCTCGCCGGGGGTCACCCAGTGGTAGGTGTTGACCGCCTGTTGCGCCACGTAGGCCAGCACGGCATAGGCGCCGCCGAAGGAGACCACCGCCGCCTGGCTGAAAAAGACGGCGATCTTGGTGAAGACATTGTCGCCGCCCAGCCCGAGATAGAGCGCTGCCACCGGCACCAGCCACAGCGCCAGGAACACTGCGGCAACGGAAAGCGACCAGCGCAGATTCGGCCGGGCATGCGTGGGCGTTTCCTCCCCGAGCAGCGAATCGGCGTCGGCCAACTGCTTGTCTCCGGCCTTGCCATGGCCTCCGCCGGGGAGGAACGCCGGCACACGCGCGCGTCCGCCAAAGTAACCGACCAGGCCGGCAGTCACGACGACGATGGGGAATGGCACATCGAAGAAGAAGAGCGCGATGAAGGCCGCGGCCGCCAGCGCCCGCATGGTGTTGTTCCTGAGCGCTCGCCTGCCGACGCGCAACACCGCTTCGACCACGATCACCAGGACGGCGGCCTTGAGGCCGAAGAACAGCCCTTGCACGATCGTCACTTTGCCGAGCAGGACGTAGATCCAGCTCAAGGCCATGATGGCGAGCAGGCCGGGCAGCACGAACAGCGTGCCGGCGAACAGGCCGCCCTTGGTCTTGTGCATCAGCCAGCCGATATAGATGGCGAGCTGCTGCGCCTCCGGTCCCGGCAATAGGTGGCAGTAGTTGAGCGTCTGCAGGAAGCGCTGTTCGCCGATCCATCTTTTTTCCTCGACGATGATGCGATGCATCACTGCGATCTGCCCTGCCGGCCCGCCGAAGGAGAGGGCCGCGACGCGCGCCCACACTTTCATCGCCTCGCCGAAGGGAACGCCGCGCGATGGCGCAGCTGGTCTGGCGTCCGATGCGGTTATGTCGGTCATGTTTGCCTCGTTGTCCTGGCGCCTAGAGAGATTCTGGGAGGTGGACCAACTCAGGGCGGACCCACGACATGACGCTTCGTCGGGAAGACGAAGATCAGATATGATTCATTCGTATCATTAACGCAGAATTAACCCCGGACGTTCGTATCACATTTCGTTTACTTCCCTTGAAACAGGGCTTGTTTCCGTGAAACGGAGGTATCAGCCGCCCATATTTGATTCTGCGTCCGTAACGGCGGTTCCACTCGGACGGCTTGCCGGCGCGACCGCTGAGCAAAGGAGAACGGCCATGAAATGGGTCACCCGCGAGCGCCCCAAGATCGACCGTATCGCTTGCCCTTGGCTGATCGCGCGCTTCATCGACAAGGAACCCGAGTTCCTCTACGTGCCTGCCGATCGCGTCGTCGCGATGGCTGAGAGCACCGGCGCGGTTCCCTACGACATTCCCGGCGTGAAGTTCACCCACGTCGGCGAGAAGTGCAGCTTCGACGCCTTTCTGCAGGAATACAAACTCGACGAACCGGCGCTGCAGCAGCTCGCCCACATCGTGCGAGGCGCTGACACGTCGCGCCTCGATCTCACGCCGCAATCGGCGGGCTTGTTCGCGATCTCGCTCGGCCTTGGTCATGTCTTCACCGACGACCATGAAATGCTGAAGCATGGCCTGGTGCTCTACGATGCGCTCTACGCCTGGTGTCGTAGTCTCCAGGGCGAAACGCACAACTGGCCGCCGAAAATGTAGCGGCCTCATCGGACCGGAAAGCCGAACGTCACACCAAAGCGGACTTCACGCACCGGCTGGTCGTTGAGCTGTGCGCCGCGCAGGCCGACGTCGAAGGCGATGTTGTCGCGGACCTGCCAGATCGCGCCGACGAGCGCCGACCTGGTCGTCACGCCACCGAAATCGCGCTCGTAGAAGACCTCCGCGACGGGTCGCAATGGCCAATCGTGCGGACCCTCGAGGATCAGCCCGACAAAGGCGTCCGCGGTCTGTTGGTGTGTGATGGCGAGGGCGGCGTTGAAATGGACGGCCAGCCACGGCCATTGCTGCGACACGATTCCCGCAACGCTGCCGCCGGTGCTGTTGGTCGGGTCGTCATTGATGCTGGGCAGCAGGAAGCCGAATTCCGTCGCGATGCTCGGACCCGGCTGGCCCTGCAAGCTGCCTTCGCGCAATATTGCCTTGAGAAACAGGCCGTTGCCGACCAGGCTCGACTTGGGGAAGTCCTGCATCAACGAGTGCACCGCCTCGCCTTGCAGCACGAGCTCCCATCCCTCTGCAATCCCGTAGTTGAAGACTACGGTCGGGGCCACGAGCGTGCGTCCGGATCCTATCTGCAGATATTGCGCGGGCCCCAGTTCGATCTCGACCTGGCCGGGGCTCGGCAACGGCGGCGTCGGTGCCGTCAAAGGGGCGGTACGCCTGGGCGTTGCCGTACCAGGCGATGGCCAGGACCGGCGACAGCACGAGGCCGGCAGTCCGCGGGCTGCGGGTCATGGCTGCGGTCGAAACACCCAGATTGCCGCAGGCTCCGCGCCGCTCGCTCGCACGCCGAGATAGAGCCGGTCGGTTGCCGCGACGAACAACGAGGTGCGGGCGCCCGTGATCGTCGGGACGCGGGCTATTCGCTCGTAGCCGCTGCCGGCCCTCGCAAAGACATCGATCACGCCTTCGCCGCAACTCACATAGACGCGTCGCCGTCGCGGATCGACGAACACATCGTCGGCATCGCGGCAGGTCTCGAGGCTCGCCTCCCGCTTGCCAGTCTCGGTTCCGAAGACCACAAGCCTGGCAGGATTGCGGAAGGCGATCATCACGCGATGCTCGTCGGCGTCGACCGCCATCGCAAAGTTGGAGCGTGCCCCTGCGCTCTCGAGGATCGAGACTTGCCTACCCGAGACGGCGTCAAGGCCCGCGATCCGGGAAGCGTCCGGCACGTTGACAAAGATCCGCGAGCCCGTCTCGTCGAACTGGAAACTCTCGGGATGGCCGTCGAGCGGCATGTCGGCGATCTTCCGCCGGCTTGCCGGATCGATCACGGCAAGCCCGCCTTTGCCGTAACCGACGATGATGCGGTTGCGCCACGGATCGAGCCGGATGTTGTCGGCATCGGCGCCGAGCGCGATGGTCCCGAGCAGCGTGAAGGCGGACGCCTGGTAGAGGCGCAGCGATCCGTCTCCGGCGTTGGCGACATAGAGCGTCGTCGTGGCCGGATGATAGGCAAC
>DATHNU010000849.1:0-3679 GCA_035485695.1 Reyranella sp.
CCGAATACGCGCGCCAGATCGGCGCCTCGGCGGCGCGCCTCGGCCAGCGGATTGTCGTCGGCCGGCTCGTCGAGCTCGGCGATGCGCCGCACCGCCATGTCGAACAGGGCGATCTGGGTCTCGAAGATGTCGCGGAACAGGCCGGAGATACGCAAGGTCACGTCGATGCGCGGCCGATCGAGCACGGCCAGCGGCAGGATTTCGATGCCGGTGACCCGGCTCGACGCCTTGTCCCAGGTCGGCTGGACGCCGAGATACCACAGCGCTTGCGCCAGATCGTCGCCGCCGGTGCGCAGCGAGGCCGAGGCCCAGAGATCGATGACCAGCGACCGCGGCGGCTCGCCGTGATCCTGCAGGTAGCGGCGCACGACTTCGTTGGCCGCGCGAACGCCGATCGCCGACGCGGTGCGGGTCGGGATGGCGCGCGGATCGATCGAGGTGAGGTTGCGGCCAGTCGGCAGCACGTCGGCGCGGCCGCGCGATGGCGCGCCGGCTGGACCGGGCGCCACGCGACGTCCGTCGAGGGCGGCGACGAGGGCCGCACGTTCGCGATCGCCGCAGGCACGGATGGCCACCTCTCTTCCCGTCACCAGCGCCAGCGCCTGTACCGTCGCCTCGTCGGGCGTGCGGCCGAAGATGTGCAGGCCGTCGCGGATGCTGAGCTCCTTGATGTCGCACAGCTGGGCGTCGAGCTTGGCGATGGCCTGCCGGTTGGGCTCGCCTTTCAGCAGCCCGCAATCGGTCGCCAGCCCGCTGTTCCAGGCGCGTTCGACGATCTCGTCTTCGAGGAAGGCGAGCCGCCGGCGGTCGAGGCCATCGGCGGCGGCATATTCCTCGATGATGCCTTCGAGCTCGGCCAGCGGCCCGTGCAGGCCGGCGGCGCTGAGCGGCGGCGTCAGATGGCCGATGGTGACGGCGGCCAGCCGCCGCTTGGCCTGCACCGCCTCGCCGGGATTGTTGACGATGAAGGGGTAGACCACCGGCAGCGCGCCCAGCACGGCTTCGGGCCAGCAGTCGCCCGACAGCGCCAGCGCCTTGCCCGGCAGCCATTCCAGCGTGCCGTGCGTGCCGAGATGGACCAGGGCGTCGATCTTCTCGATCTCGCGCAGCCAGGCATAGAGCGCGAGGTAGGCGTGGCTCGGCGGGCAATTGGTGTCGTGATAACCGGACTTGCGATCGCCCATCGCACCGCGATCGGGCTGAAGCAGCACCAGGACACTGCCGCAGCGGAGCACCGGCAGACGGAAGGCGTCGCCCTGTGGTTCACCCCATGTCTGGATAAGTGTGCGCTGCAGGTCAGGCGGCAGGTCCTTCAGCCAGCTGCAATAGGCCGCTAGTGGAATCGAGATCTGATCGGCGTTGCCCTGCAGCAAGCGCTCGATGTCGGCCGCCTCCCACCCGCGTGCACCCGTATCGTAGCCTTCGGTCCGCAGCAGCTTCAGAATCTCGGCCGCGCTCGCCGCCGTGTCGAGGCCGACCGCGTAGCCGGCACGTCCACCGCGCGCCGGATAGTCCGACAGGACCAGCGCCAGCCTGCGTTGGTTGCGGGGCGTCGCGCCAAGCTTGGCCCATGCCGCCGCGAGGCGGGCGACGTAGTCGATGCGATCGAGATCGGGCGCGTGGCGCACGCTGGCGAATTCCAGCCGAGGATCGACCGGCGCTTCGGCCTTGAAGGAGATGGCGCGTGTCAGCAGGCGGCCGTCCAGCTCGGGCAGCACCACGTTCATGGCGAGATCGGCGGGCGAGAGGCCACGCGCCGAATCCTGCCACGCCTCGCGCGTGCTGCCCGACAGCACGGCCTGCAGGACCGGCACATCGGCAGCATCGAGCACCGTGGTATCGTCGCCGCGCATCGCCGAGAAGGCCGTGGTGTTGACGATGATCACCGGCTTATGGGCTGCGATCAGTCCTTCGAGCTGCGGCCGGATCGCCGGGTCCTTCAGGCTGCTCACCGCCACGGCCAGCGGCGCCAGCCCCTGCCGGTCGAGCGCTTCCATGAGCGCCGTGACCGGCGCGATGTCGGCTGCCACCAGGTTGGCGCGATAGAAGACGACCAGAGCAACGGGACGGCCATTATCCGGCGCCGCGCCCAGGATCGACAGCGGGCCGACCGGCGCCGGCGGGCTCCAGGAAAGGTCGCGGCCCAGCAAGGTCGCGACGTAGCGCAATGCCTGCCGCAGATTTTCGGCGCCACCCTCGCGGAAGAAGCGATCGAGCCGGGCCAGCGGCTCGGCGGCCAGGGTCGACACTGCGGCGAGCCGGGGATCGGCACGGTCATCGCCTGGGAGGGCTGCGAACAGCACGCCGTTGTCGCGTGCGGCGTCGGCGATGTGCTCGAAGCCGTAGCGCCAGTAGTCGAGGCCGCCCAGGCAACGCACGATCACGATCTTCGCCCGCGCCACGACGGTCTCGACATAGAGGTCGACCGACATCGGATGTTTCAGCCGCTTCAGGCTGGCCAGCCGCATCGTCGGCAGCAGCTCGGCGTCCTGCTGCCAGGCGGCGGCCAGCGCCGACAGGTCGCTGTCGGAGAACGACAGCACCACGATCTCGGCCGGCGACTGGCCGAGGTCGATGGCGACATCGGCCTCCTCCAGGGTCGCCAGTTCGGTCGCGAGCACGTGCATGGATAAACGCCTTTAACTCTTTCCTCTCCCGTCATACGGGGGAGGGAATTTCCGTCGTCTCGACCGAGGCCCGCAGGGCCGAGTGGAGAGACCTTCTCTCCACGATAAGCCGCTTATCGTAGCGATAAGGTCTCTCCGCTTCGCGCTTCGCGCTCCGGTCGAGACGACGGAACACACAACATGCGACTAACCAAGAATCAACGCGCGGATGGCGTCCCTGTCGAAACCCGTCTCGCCGATCACCACCAGCCGCCCGCGGCGCGGCGCGTCGGATGGCCATTTACGGTCGAACTGATGCTGGATGCGGGCGCCCACGCCCTGCACCAGGAGCCGCATCGGCTTGCCCTCGATCTCGACAAAGCCCTTCATGCGCAGCACATCGTGCGCCTCGGCCGCCTTCACCATGCGCTCGACCAAGGCCTGCGGCGAGGCGAAGGCCGGCAGGTCGATGATGAAGGTGTCGAAATCGTCGTGATCGTGCTCGTCCTCGAGGTCGTGATGCGACGGCCGGTTGGCGAGATCGGATTCGGCCTTGGCGCCCAGGCCCAGCAGGATGGCGATCGGCACCTGGCCGTTCTCCGCTTCCACGACCTTGACGGCGCGCGGCAGGGTCTTGCCGATCTCGCCGGTCACGCTGTGGCGTTCCGCACTCGACATGAGGTCGGCCTTGTTCAGGATCACGAGGTCGGCGCACAGCAACTGGTCCTCGTATACTTCCTCGAGCGGATTGTCGTGGTCGAGCGAGGGGTCTGCGGCGCGTTGCTTGGCGATGGCCGTGGGATCGTCGGCAAAGCGGCCGGCCGCGACGGCGGCGCCGTCGACCACCGCGACCACGCCGTCGACCGTGACCCGCGAGGCGATCTCCGGCCAGTTGAAGGCCTTCACCAGCGGCTTGGGCAGCGCCAGGCCCGAGGTCTCGATGACGATGTGCTCGGGCGGCGACGGCCGGTCGAGCAGGGCTTTCAGCGCCGGCACGAAATCGTCGGCCACGGTGCAGCAGATGCAGCCGTTGGCCAGCTCGACGATGCTGTCCTCCGAGCAGCTTTCGATGC
>DATHNU010000850.1:0-3766 GCA_035485695.1 Reyranella sp.
CGCGCGCTGGGCTCGATCAACTCGCCCATGCAATGCATGATGAAGGAGATCTGCGCCCAGTGCCTGCAGCTCCACAAGGATCCGGTGACGGGCAAGGAGTCGGTCGTGTTCTCCTGCTTCAACCAGGACCAGGAGCTCGACCGGGTCGACTTCGCCTGCCTGCGCCAGCGGCTGCGCCAGAATGGCGTGCAGGAGAAAATCGGCGCATTGTGGATCGACCGTTCGCTCAGGAAGATGGGGGCTCGATAGCTCCGTCCTCGGAGAGACGGGCAGGAGGGCAAGGCCATGAGCGAGCAGCGGTCGGCGACCTCACGCCCCGTCATCGGTTACGTGCTCGCCTGCTATTTGATTGGCTCGTTCTTGTGGCGCCTGCTCACGCCGGCCCACGAATATCCGATGCGCTCCGCCCAGGTCCTCGATATCGGGCTGGATGTCCTGGTGATTGTCGGGCTGTTCGGGGTGAGGGCCGGAATTCCCAAGCCTCTGTTCTGGGTTTCGCTCATCGCCGGCCTCGGGCTGTTCGCCATCCGCTTGACCAGCGATGCGAGTTGGTGGACCGGGCACCTTGTCTACACGCTCCTGCCAAGGTGACCCTCGCCGCGCGCCCGTCCCCTACGGCGAGCGCACGAACCTGAACAGCACCTTGTCCTGGCTGTAGTAGCGCAGCTGGTCGACGACCTTGGGAAAATACGCGCTGCCCACGGTCACCGGCATGAAGGCGTCGAGGTCGAGCGGGCGCACCGCCACCGTGAAGCCCGTCGCGGAGAAGGCCTTGGCCACCGCGTCGAGCGAATGGTCGTAGATCGGGATCGACGAACTCTCGGCGATCAGCCTGTGCCAGCGCGACCACACCGCGCTGTCGGTGTGGCAGCCCATGGCGGCGACATAGGCGCCGCCGGGCCGCAATGCCGTCTTCATGTCGGCGGCATGCTGGGCGAGATCGGGCAGCAGGTAGAGCACTTCGTGGCTGAAGGCGAAGTCGAAGGTGCGGCCGAGGGCGGCGGCCTTGTCGCCCACCCTGTACTCGATCGGGCGATGGCCCTTCAGCAAGTCGGCGCGCGCCACCGATTCGCGCGCGATGTCGATGCCGACGGCGCCGCGGAACGGATTGCGATCGTACAGCATGCGCAGGAAGCCGCCCTGGTTGCAGCCATAGTCGAGGACCGTCGAATCGTGCAGGTCGTGCGGCACGGAGACGTCGATCATGCGCCGCCAGATCGGCGCATGGGCCGCCCCCATCGCCTCTTCGTCAGCGGGGTTGCGGTTCCAGGTTGCGATCGTCGAGGGGCGTTGCATCGCTTGCTCCCGGTTTCGGGAAGAGCTTAGCACGCCGCGGCCGCCACGGGCGGAGGACAAGTGGGCCGGCGATCAGGCTGCCGAAGCAGACCATGCCGACGGCGATCGCCGTGAACACGCCCGACAGGCCCCAGCCGAGGATTTCCACGGCGAACCAGCCGCCCACCGTGGCGACAATCAGGCGGGCGATGCCGGCCACGAACGGCGCCGTCATGCGGCCCGCGCCTTGGCTGGCGAAGGACAGCGTCATGCCGAGGCCGAACAGGCAGTAGAACGGCGCGACGTGCGTGATGTAGGAAACCGTGGCCGCGACGACCTCGGGATCGCTGGTGAACAGCCGCGCCCAGCCTTCGGGCACCAGCGCCACGATCCAGCCGCAGAGGCCCAGCGCCCCGGCGGCGATCAGCCCGCCGATCCAGGCGACCCGCACCGCGCGCTTCCAGTCATGCGCGCCGCTCGCCACACCGACCAGCGTGGTGAGGCCCGAGCCGATGCCGAAGGCCAGCGGCACCAGCATGAATTCCAGCCGCACGCCGATGCCGTAGCCGGCCAGCGCGGCGACGCCGAAGCGGCCGACCAGGCCGGTCACCGTCATGGCGGTGAGGTTGGCGGTGAAGGCGGAGAACGAGGCGAGCAGGCCGACCCGCAGGATGTCCCAGAACAGGCGGCCCTGCAGCGGGATGCCGCTGAGCGCCGGCACGAAGCCCAGCCGGCCCCTCCACAGCGCGCGCGCCTGCAGCAGCGCCGACACCGTCGAAGTCATGAGCGAGGACACCGCCGGTCCGGCCATGCCGAGGCCCGGCCAGTCGCCGATGCCCAGCGCCAGTACGTAGGACAGCGGCACCTGGGCGAGCGAGGAGAACAGCATGAAACGGCCGGGCGTCGCCGCATCGCCGCCGCCGCGCAGCAGCGCCGACAGGAAGAAGTTGGCCCAGATCAGCAGCGCGCCGCTGAACAGCACGTGGCTGTACACGAGTGCGTTGCCCAGCGCCTGGCCCTCGCCGCCCAGCAGCCGGTAGAGCGCCGGAAACGCCGTCCAGGCGAGCAGGGTGAAGAGCATGGCAAGCCCGACGCCCAGCACCAGGGCGTGCAGCACCAGCGCGCGCGCATCGGCGATGCGGCCGCCGCCCATCGCGCGGGCCATGGCGGCCGCCACGCCGCCGCCCATGCCGCCCGCGGCCATCATGGTCATCAT
Source organism: Reyranella sp. (assembly GCA_035485695.1). Lineage (GTDB taxonomy): Bacteria > Pseudomonadota > Alphaproteobacteria > Reyranellales > Reyranellaceae > Reyranella. The sequence continues at coordinate 2,492 of DATHNU010000850.1, forward strand.
CATCATGAAGGGAAAAACCAGCGCGAAGCCCGCCAGCGCCGGCGTGCCGAGTCGCCCGAAGATGAAGGTCTCGGCGATGGCGACGAAGGTCTGCGCGATCATGACGGCGGTGGTCGGTCCCGCGAGCTTCAGCAGGCTCGGGCCGATCGGCGCGGTCAGCAGGGGGTGGGACAGGCGATGGCTCCCGAATTTCTGTGCATATGCACATTATTAAGGGCGCGCTTCTCTGTCACCTGACAAAGCCTCCGTGGCACATTAGCTTTCCCGCATGACCGATGCGAAACCTCTGGCCAAGCCCACCGTCCAGGTCGAGAACGACCGCGTGATCGTCACCGAGTGGCGCTTTCCGCCAGGCGGCCATACCGGCTGGCACCGCCACAACCACGATTACGTCGTGGTGCCGGTGACGACGGGCGAATTGCACATCTTCGACGGCAAGACGACGGTGCCGGCGCCGCTCCGGGCCGGGGTGTCCTACGCCCGCCAGATCGGCGTCGAGCACGATGTCATCAATCCGAACAATTTCGAGTTCGTGTTCGTCGAGATCGAGCTCAAGGCCTGAACCGGTCGCGCCTGTCCCGCGCCTGGGCCGCGACCCCGCCGCGCAGGCGGCCTGCATTGACTTAAGGGGGGTCAAGCCTCATATCAGTGCCGCCAGCGGTCCGGCCCAATCCTGGGCCTCTATGAGACCGCTCCAAAGTCCAGCGGAAAAATGGACTAAGTAACGGAAACTAAATGAGTTTTGAGAGTTTGGGGCTCAGCGCCCCGGTACTACAGGCCGTCGCCGACAAGGGCTATACCGAGCCCACCCCGATCCAGGAAAAGGCCATCCCCATCGTCCTGATGGGCCGCGATGTCCTCGGATGCGCCCAGACCGGCACCGGAAAGACCGCCTCCTTCGTCCTGCCGATGATCGACATCCTGTCCGAGGGTCGCGCCAAGGCACGCATGCCGCGCTCGCTCATCCTGGAGCCGACCCGCGAGCTTGCCGCTCAGGTTTCGGAGAACTTCGAGATCTACGGCAAGAACCACAAGCTCAACATGGCGCTGCTGATCGGCGGCGTGAGCTTCCCCGACCAGGAACGCGTCCTGGAGCGTGGCGCCGACGTGCTGATCGCCACCCCGGGCCGCCTGCTCGACCACATCGAGCGCGGCGGCATCCTGCTGAACGACGTCAAGATCCTGGTGATCGACGAAGCCGACCGCATGCTCGACATGGGCTTCATCCCCGACGTCGAGCGCATCGTGAGCCTGCTGCCGCAGCTTCGCCAGACG
>DATHNU010000851.1:0-3731 GCA_035485695.1 Reyranella sp.
GATGCCGGGCGCGACGTTCTTGATGTCGCCGGGTTCCGGCACGTCGCCGCAAGGAAAGCGCAATTGCGCCAGCAGGCGCTGGGAAAGATCGGGTGAATCAGGCATGGGGTCGACCCTAGCCTCGGAGGCGGGACGGTGTCACTTCTGCCGGCCGACTGCCCGCCATGCGATATCGCGACGGCAGAAACCCTCCGGCCAGTCGATCAGGTCGACGGCGCGATAGGCCCGTGCCCGCGCCTCCTCGACGGTGGGCGCCACGGCGCTCACGTTCAGCACCCGGCCGCCATTGGCCAGCACGCGCTTGCCGTCGGGTTTGGTGCCGGCATGGAAGATCTGCACGCCTTCGACCTTGGCCGCCGCCTCGAGGCCGCGGATCTCGCTGCCCTTCTGGTAGGCATCGGGATAACCCTTGGCCGCCATCACCACGGTGAGTGCCGTATCGTTCGACCAGCGCAGGTCGAAATGTCTTAGCCCGCCGTCGGCCGAGGCGATCAGCGCCGGCACGATGTCGGACTTGAGCCGCATCATCAGCACCTGGCACTCCGGATCGCCGAAGCGGCAATTGTATTCGAAGATCTTGGGCCCCTGCGGGCCGATCATCAGCCCGGCATAGAGCACGCCCTTGAACGGCGTGCCTGACTCGGCCATGGCGCGCACCGTGGGCAGGATGATCTCGGCCATGGTGCGCTGCTGCATGGCGGCGTCGAACACCGGTGCCGGCGAATAGGCGCCCATGCCGCCGGTGTTGGGTCCTTTGTCGCCGTCGAAGGCGCGCTTGTGATCCTGCGCGCCGACCAGGGGCAGCGCGTGCTCGCCGTCGCAGAGCGCGAAGAAGCTCGCCTCCTCGCCGACCAGAAATTCCTCGATCACCACCGAGGCGCCGGCGGCGCCGAAACGGTTGCCCGACAGCATGTTGCGCGCCGCCTCGATCGCCTGGTCGACCGTCTCGGCCACCACGACGCCCTTGCCGGCGGCGAGCCCGTCGGCCTTGACCACGATCGGCGCGCCTTGCGCCTTGATATAGGCCGCCGCCTTGTCGGCGTCGGTGAAGCGCTCATAGGCGCCGGTCGGAATGTTGTGGCGCCGGCAGAGCTCCTTGGTGAAGCCCTTCGAGCTCTCTAGCTGGGCCGCCTTGGCCGACGGCCCGAAGACTTTGATGCCAGCCTCGGCCAGGCGATCGGCCAGTCCTGCCGCCAGCGGCACTTCAGGGCCGACCACGACGAAGTCGATCTTTTCGCGCATGGCGAACGCCACTTGCCCGGCGATGTCCTCGGCCGCCACGTCGATGCATTCGGCCACTTGGGCAATGCCGGCATTGCCCGGGGCGCAGTAGAGCTTGGTGCAGAGGGGGGAGGCGGAAATTGCCCAGCAGAGCGCATGTTCGCGGCCGCCGCCGCCCACGACCAGGATTCGCATGGCGAGGCTTTGACCACAGTTTGCGCTCTGGGCACAAGCGGTTACGCTGCGCCTGCCCATGGATAACATCGATCCCGCTTCTGGCCCCAGCAACGTCCCGGAATTCACCGTTTCCGAGCTCTCCTTTGCGCTCAAAAGGGAGATCGAGACGGGCTTTCCGCGCGTCCGTGTGCGCGGCGAGATCAGCCAGCCGTCGTTCCCGCGTTCGGGCCACTGCTATTTCCGCCTGAAGGACGAGAACGCCGTCCTCGACGCCGTGTGCTGGAAGGGCACCATGCCGCGCCTCGGTCTCAAGATCGAGGAGGGCATGGAAGTCATCGCCACCGGCAAGCTCACGACCTATGCCGGCTCGTCGCGCTACCAGATCATCATCGACCGCGTCGAACTCGCTGGCGAAGGCGCGCTGCTGAAGCTTCTGGAGGATCGGCGCAAGCGGCTGCAGGCCGAGGGCCTGTTCGATGTTGACCGCAAGCGGCCGTTGCCCTTCCTGCCGGTGGTGGTGGGTGTGGTGACTTCGCCCAGCGGCGCGGTGATCCGCGACATCCTGCACCGGCTGGCCGACCGCTTCCCGCGTCATGTGCTGGTCTGGCCGGTGGCGGTGCAGGGCGACAAGGCGGCGGCCGAGGTGGCGGCGGCGATCGCCGGCTTCAACCGCTTGCCCGAACAGGGCGGCCCGGTGCCGCGGCCCGATATCCTGATCGTGGCGCGGGGCGGCGGCAGCCTGGAGGATCTGTGGGCCTTCAACGAGGAGATCGTGGTGCGGGCGGCCGCAGCGTCGACCATCCCGCTGATCTCCGCGGTCGGCCACGAGACCGACACGACGCTGATCGACTTCGTCTCCGACCGCCGCGCGCCGACGCCGAGCGCCGCCGCCGAGATGGCCGTGCCGGTGCGGGCCGACCTGATGGCCCAGACGCTCGATTTCGGCAAACGCACCATGGCGTGCATGAACCGCGTGCTGCGCGAGGCGAACCTCGCCGTCAGCGGCCTGGCGCGCGGCCTGGGCGATCCGCTGCGACTGATCGAGGAGCGCCAGCAGCGGCTCGATGTCAGCGGCGAGCGGCTGGCGCTGGCGACGCGCCAGCTCGTCGAGCGGCGTGGGCATGCCCTGGCGGCAGCGCGCCTCATAGAGCCTCATGCTGTCATAAGAGCCAAGGAACAGTTGCTGGTCGCCGAGGCACGCGCGCTCAGGGGCGCCATGGAACGCTTCAAGGGCGATACCGTGCAGCGAATCGAGCGCACCACCGACAGGATCGAACAATATGGCGAGCGCTTGCGCCGCTGCGGCACCGAGCTCCTGGCGCACGGCGTGCGGCAGGTCGAGCAGCTCGGCAAGCTTCTGGAAAGCTATTCCTTTCACTCCGTGCTCAACCGCGGCTTCGCCCTGGTGCGCGACCAGGACGGCCATCCGGTCATGACGGCGGCGGAAACGCGTGCGGGCGACACCATCGCCATTGAATTCGCCGACGGCCGGGTGGGCGCCAAGGTGACCGAGGGCATCGCGGCCGTGCCGCGACCTCCCGCACCGCCGCGTCGCCGCGATGGCGGCAGCGGCAATCAGGGATCGTTGTTGTGACGCACTGAAATCGACGAACGAAAATTGTCATCCCGAGCGCAGCGAGGGACCTTTACTGTTGCCTCAAAGGTCCCTCGGCCTGCGGCCTCGGGATGACATCGATATTGGGGGAAACACCATGGCCACCGCGCCGCTGTCGGCCGAGACCATCAAGAACTTCCTGTATGCGAGCACGGCCACCGTCTCGATGCAGATGCTGAAGCGCGGCTTTCGCAACAGCGCCATCAACGGCGTGCGCCCACTCAATCCCAAGGCGACGCGCCTCATCGGGCCGGCCTTCACCCTGCGGTACATCCCGGGCCGCGAGGATCTCGACAAGCCGCCCACGCCCAGCGATCCGCCGAGCGCGCAGCGCGAGGCGATCGAGGGCACGCCGGCGGGCCATGTGCTGGTGATCGGCACCGAGGGCACGACCCGCGCCGGCACCTTGGGCGACATCCTGGCGCTGCGCCTGAAGGTGCGCGGCGTGGCGGGCGTGCTCTCCGACGGCGCCATCCGCGACACGCCGGTGATCGGCAAGATGGACTTCCCGGTCTACTGCTGCGCCGCGGCCGCGCCGCCCAGCATGAACAACCTGCACCCCGTCGAGACGCAGACCCCGGTCGGCATCTGCGGCGTGCCGGTCTATCCCGGCGACATCATCGTGGCCGACGACGACGGCGCCATCGTCGTGCCGCGCCATCTCGCCGACGAGGTGGCGCGCGATTCCTTCGAGCAGGAGCGGCTGGAGAAGTTCGTC
>DATHNU010000852.1:0-7318 GCA_035485695.1 Reyranella sp.
GGCCTGGCGCTCGCCGCCTTCCAACGCATCCGCGACAGCGCCAAGAACAATCTGGCTGCTTCGGTAAACGCCTACGTCATGCAGGACGAGGCGCGCCACGTCACCTTCGGCCGCATGGCGTTGCGCGAATACTATCCGCACCTTTCCGACGCCGAGCGCGCCGAGCGCGAGGAGTTCACGGTCGAGGCGCTCTACTTCATGCGCGACCGCTTCAACCAGGCCGAGGTCTGGATGCGTTCCGGCCTGCCGGTCGATAAGCTCATGGAGTACGCCTACAACTCGGGCTCCATGCAGTCGTTCCGCTCCCGTCTCTTCACCCGTATCGTGCCGATCCTCAAGGAGATCGGCCTGTTCGGGCCCAAGGTGCAGAAGGCGCTGGGCGACATGGGCGTGATGGAATACGCCAAGATCGACGTCGAGAAGCTTTTGGGCAACGACCTCAAGGTCGCCGAGGATTTCGACGCCAAGAAGTTCGTGAAGGACGCAATCGCAGCTGAGTAGGCGCCTCATCGCCTCCCCCGTCATACGGGGGAGGAGTGTCGATCACATCAATGCTGTCATCCTGAGCGTAGCGAAGGATCTCATGCCGATTGCGGGCGGCGATGAGGTCTTTCGCTGTGCTCAGGACGACATGATGCCTGCGCGCCGAATCCTGACTTAGAACGGCCGATCACCCTTGATCGTCACGCGATGGCCGTGCCGCACGTACGGGTGATAGTCGAACGTGGCGCGGTGCATCGCGCAGCGATTGTCCCAGAAGGCGACGGAGTGCCTGTCCCAGCGGAAGCGGCACTGGAATTCCGGTGTCTCGGCGTGGCGCACCAGCATCTCCAGCAGCGCGTCGCTCTCGTGCTTTTTCAGCCCCTCGATGCGCTTGGTGAAGCCGCGGTTGATGAACAGGCATTTCCGACCCGTCACCGGGTGGCGGCGCACGATGGGATGCACCGCCTCGGGGAACTTCTTGTCGCTGCGCTCGTAGGCGCCGCGCGAATAGACGTGGGCGCTGGTGTGGAAGGCGCTCAGCCCCTCGACCAGCCGCTTGATCGGTTCCGACAGCGATTCGTAGGCGAGATACATGTTGGCGAACGCCGTGTCGCCGCCGACCGGCGGCGTCTGGTGCAGGTAGAGGATCGAGCCCATCGGTGGCTCGGGCTCGCACGACATGTCGGAGTGCCAGACCTCGCCGGTCGCCACCTCGGTCTTCTCATCGGCATGGACGACGCGAATCTCGGGATGGCCTTCGACCTCGGCCCGCGCCGCAGGATGGATCAGAAGCTCGCCGAACAGTCGGCCGAACGCCTTGTGCTGGTCGACGCTCATCTGCTGGTCGCGGAGGAAGATCACCTGATGCGCCATCAGCGCGTCGTGCAGCTCGCTTACCTGGCGGTTGGACAGCGGGCCGGCGAGATCGACGCCGGAGATTTCCGCGCCGATGGCCGGCGTGACCTTGCGAACCTCGATCGTCTCGTAGGGCATGCCCTGATGATCCGCCTCAAGCCGGCGATTTGCAAATCCGGCTATCGGCAAACTTCGATGCGGGGCGCGGCGTCGAGCACCATGGCGACCCTGGAAATGTCGAGGCAGCGTGCGCCGATCCAGCCCCTGCCCTGCACGAAAAGCGCAAACCGCGCGAACGTGGCGGCCTGCTCGGCGGGCGTCGGCTGGGCGCGGGCCAGCAGCCAGGCCAGCGCATAGAGGTTGCCGGTGGCGAAGTCGGCCGCTGCCGCGTCGAGATCCTTGCCCCACAGCTCGGCATTTTTACGGGCGGCCCCCGTCGGATCGGGCAGGTTCGCCAGCCAGGTGTGCGCATTGGCGGCCAGCACGTAGGGTCCGCCATGCTCGACGCGCAGCGCCTTCATCTGTTCGGCCACCGTTCGATAATCCTGACCCTCGATCGTATGGCCGGCGCAGCCCTGGCGGCAGAGCGCCACGAAGGTGAGATATTCCGCCAGGATGATCTCGCTATTGCGGTTGTTGTAGCGGCGCCAGAGGCGCGCCAGGTTCCACCCATCCGTGAGTTCGCGACTCCAGGGCTTGGCGGCTTGTGGCGTGTCACGCTCCAGCTCGCCGATCACCACCTGCGCCGCGGCCTGCCATTCGGGCGGGATCTGCGACGCGGTGGCGGGTCCCGCGCCCAGCAGCGAGGCGAGCAGGAACGCGATCAGGGTTTTCATCATGAGATCTCTCAGTACCGGCGAGCGCGTCTGCGGTCGCTGCTTTCATATTGCACCAGGTCGTCGGCGCGCAGTTCGGTCGCGTCGCGCGGCATCAGCCGGCGGGCCTGCGCTGGTGTGATCAGCCGGTAGTGGCGCACGTCGTCGAGGGCGGCGCCGACATCCCAGCAATCCTCCTCGTTGGTGATCCACAGGCCGGTCGGAAAGCGGTCGAGGCCGACCGGCCGGGAATAGGTCCGCAACGTCTTGCGATGCTTGTTGGTGTATTCGTGGAAGTATGACATCGCCAGTTCGCGCAGGCTTCGATAGACCGGGTCGCGCCAGCGCAACCAGACATGGTTGCTTTTGGAGATGGCGCCCCAGCAGCCATTGCGCCGAAAAATGGCAATGACATGGTCGGAATCGCCCTTGGCGGTCATATCCATGATCAGCGGCGGTTCGCCCTGCAGCCAAAGCGCGCAGGCGGCGACGAAAGCCGCCTCGATGCAATGGGCGCGGCGATGGCGCAGCACGCCGCGGACCGAGCGCAGGCAGTCGCCGTCCTCCTCGAAATTGGCATGCAGGCCGACCACGAATTCCTGGATTTGCTGGGGCGTGGTGAGCGCGCGGAGCACGCGCCCTTCCTCGGGCGTCAGGCCAAGCTCGGCGGGCGTGGGGCGGCGTTTGCGAATGCGCATGGGACCGCCAAGGTCCCCCGGCGCGCTCGGGATGACAACAGTCCGGTTGGTGGAGCTGAGGGGGATCGAACCCCTGACCTCCTCATTGCGAACGAGGCGCTCTCCCAGCTGAGCTACAGTCCCCCAACAACCGGAAAAAGGGCCCGAGGACCGCGCGGATAATGGTTGGCGGGTCACCTGTCAAGCAAACCGGCCTGTGTTAGCGTCCTGCCTCGCGATCATGTCAGGGTCATGGAGAGACAAACAGTGGCAGCCAGCAGCAAGAAGGCCGTCCAGACGGACGCCGCCCCCAAGGCGCTCGGTCCCTATTCGCAGGCCATCGTGGCCAATGGCATGGTGTTCTGCGCCGGCCAGATTCCGCTCGACCCGGCGACGGGCGACCTCGTTGCGGGCGGCATCGCCGAGCAGACGCATCAGGTGCTGAAGAACCTGCGGGCCGTCCTCAAGGCGGCCGGCAGCGACCTCGACCAAGCGGTCAAGACCACGGTGTTCCTGAAGAGCATGGACAGCTTCGTCGCCATGAACGAGGTCTACGGCCGACCGGAATATTTCGGCAGCAACCCGCCGGCGCGCTCGACGGTGGAGGTCGCACGCTTGCCGCGCGACGTGCTGGTCGAGATCGAAGTTTTAGCCTTGGTCTAGCCGATGACCTACTTCGTCGCCTGGATCCTGGGTCTCGGCACGCTCGCCCTGCTCTTCCTGGCGATCGCGCATCTGCTGGTGGCCCTGGTCCTCATCATCCCGACCTGGCGTATCTGCACCCGCGCAGGTTTCTCCGGCGCGCTGTCGCTGTTCCATCTCGTGCCGGTGATCGGTTCGTTCATCGTCATGGCGGTGCTGGCCTTCAGCGACTGGCCGGCCGGCGAAGCCTCGCCGGCGAGGCGTTAGCATGGGCGTGGAGATCGCAGCCCTGATGGGCTTCTTCGGATTGACCAGCGCCTTTGCGCTCGTCGCCACCATCCTGGCCGCCTGGATGGCGTGGCGCATCGTGGAGAAGACGGGCCTGCCGGGCTGGGCGGGGCTGGGCGCAATCCTGCTGACGCTGACCGGCGTGGGCTCGATCGTGCCGCTGGTGCTGTTGTGGGTGTTCGCCTTCATGCGCTGGCCGCGCGACGAGCCGGGTCGCGCGACGCTTGGCTATGGCGCGGCGCCTGCGGCGGGTGGCCCGGCCCGGCCCGCACCGCCGCGCGCGTTGGCGGCGCCGGCCGCGGCCTTGGCCGATCGGCGGGGATGGAAGCTCACGGGCAGCCTGCCCGGTGGCGCTGTCGCGCTCGCCATCGACGCATCGGTCGTGGGCTACGTGCTGACCGGTGCGCCCGCCGCGCAGTCCGGCGAGCTCTCGGTGCCCGATCCCTCGGTCGGCCGCCCGCATGCCAGGCTCATGACCGCCTCCGGTCGCCTCGGGCTCGAGGATCTGGGAACCGCCGGCGGCACCTTCATCGACGGGGCGCGCCTGCTGCCCGAGCACGGTCCGCGCGACATCAGCGCGGCCCGCTCGATCCGGCTCGGTACCGTCGAACTGGCACTGTCGAGGGCCTGAACCGGGCCTGAAATAGGCTTGTGATCCGCAATCCCCGCCGAGTAGGGTGCGCGGCCGGCGGCCTGCCGGGGTCAAGGGACAACAAGCCGATGTGGTCGCTGCTATCGCTGATCAGACTTATTCTGCAGATCTATTCGTGGGTCATCATCGCGGCCGCCGTCATGAGCTGGCTGGTGGCATTCGGCGTGCTCAACGTTCGCAACCAGTTCATCCGCATGGTGGTCGACGTGCTCTACCGGCTGACCGAGCCGGTGCTGCGGCCCATCCGGCGCATGCTGCCCAATCTCGGCGGGGTCGATATCTCTCCGGTTGTCGTCCTGCTGATCATTTTCCTGCTGGACCATTTGATCGTCGAGTACGGATTCGGACTCGGACGGTAGTCGGATTGAGCGACGATCCGATGTTCCTGCGCCGCAGCGGTACGGGCGTGACGGTCGAACTGCGCGCCCAGCCGCGCGCCCGCCGCAGCGCCCTCGCGTGCAGCCCGCAGGGCACGCTGAAGGCCGCGGTGACGGCGCCCGCCGAGGACGGCAAAGCCAACAGAGCCGTGATCGAGCTGCTTGCCGCCGAATGGCGGCTGCCGAAATCCGCCTTCGAGGTCATGCGCGGGGCTGCGGCCCGCGACAAGACGGTGAGCATTTCGGGCGAGCCCGCGTCGCTTGCCGAGCGGATCGGGCTATGGGTGCGGGCGAGGGCTGATGGCTGAGGCGAAACTGATCGACGGCAAGAAGATCGCCGCCGGCCTGCGCCAGCGCGTGGGCGCAGGCGTCGGCCAACTGGTCGCCAAGCGGGGCGTGAAGCCCGGCCTGGCGACGATCCTGGTCGGCGCCGATCCGGCCAGCCAGGTCTATGTCCGCAGCAAGGGCAAGATCGCAGCCGAGCTCGGCATGACCAACTTCGATCACCGTCTGCCGGCCGAGACGACGGAAGCCGACCTGCTGGCGCTGATCGCCCGGCTCAACACCGATGCGCTCGTGCACGGCATCCTGGTGCAGTTGCCGTTGCCCAGGCACATCGACACCGCGCACGTGCTGCTGGCGGTCGATCCGGCCAAGGATGTCGATGGCTTTCATCCCTTCAATGTCGGACGGTTGGGCTCAAGCGCGCCCGGCGCACCGCTCGACTTCCCCGTACCGTGCACGCCGCTTGGTGTGTCGATGCTGCTGCACGAGGTGCTGGGATCGATCACCGGCTGCCATGCCGTGGTGATCGGCCGCTCGAACCTGGTCGGCCGCCCGGTGGCGCAGCTCCTGCTGCGCGCCGACTGCACGGTCACCATCGCCCATTCGCGCACGCGCGACCTGCCGGCGCTCAGCCGCCAGGCCGACATTCTCGTGGTGGCGATCGGCAAGCAGGAGTTCGTGCGCGGCGACTGGATCAAGCCGGGGGCGGCGGTGATCGATGTCGGCACCAACCGCATTCCGGACGACAATGGCAAGAACCGCCTGGTGGGCGACGTCGCCTTCGCCGAGGCGCTGCCGGTCGCGGGTCATCTCACGCCGGTGCCGGGCGGCGTCGGCCCGATGACGGTGGCGTGCCTGATGTTCAATACCTGGCAAGCCGCGCGCCGCGCCGTGGGCCTGGCCGTCGCTGCCGCCGATTAGTTTTTCAGCATCCCTGCCACCAGCGCCGTCACGTTGTGGCGCATCATCGCCTCGTAGGTCGGCGCCGGCCCGCCGGGCGCCGACAGCGCGTCGCTGTAGAGGCGCGGGCCGACCACGGCGCCCGATTCGCGGGCGATCTGCTCGATCAGGCCGGGGTTGGTCATGTTCTCGACGAACAGCGCCTTGATCTTCTGCTCGCGCATCAGGCGGATCAGCGCCGCCACGTCCCGGGCCGACGGCTCGCTGTCGGTGTTGTAGCCGCGCGGCGCCCGGAACTGCACGCCATAGGCCTCGGCGAAGTAGCGAAACGAGTCGTGGCCGGTGATCGCCTTGCGCTGGCCGGCCGGCACCTTGGCGATCTCCGCCTTGATCCACAGGTCGAGCTCGGCGAGGCGCTGGTCGTAGGATCGGGCGCGTTCGTGATAGTGCGCGGCGTTCGCGGGATCGGCCTCGACCAGGCCCGCGGTGATATTGGCGATGTAGCGGCGGACGCGGCTGACGTCCTGCCAGCAATGCGGGTCGGGTCCGGGTACGTGACCGTGGCCAAGCGATGGCGCCTCCAGGGTCGGCACACCTGTCGTCGCCACGATGGGACGGCCCTTGAAGGGCGCTGCCTCGGCGAGGCGATCGATCCAGCCTTCGAAGCCCAGCCCGTTGCTCACCATGGCCTGTGCGGCGGCAAGCGTGCGCGCGTCGGTTGGCTTGGGCTGGTAGGTGTGGGCGTCGGTGTCGGCGCCGACCAGCACGGCGAGGTCGATGCGGTCGCCGGCCACCTGGGCCACCAGGTCGCCCAGGATGGAGAAGGTCGCGACGATCTTGGGCCTGGTTTGGGCGGAAGTGGGCAGGACGGCGAACGACAGCGCCGCCGCGAGCAGGAGGCGGCCGAACATCATCATGTTACAATATAACACAGTACAGGATCAGAGAGGAAAGTCGAGCCAGCGTGGTTCATGACCGGTGGCCGCGAAGAAGTGCAGCAGATCGGCGGCGGCCATCGCCGTCGTCATGGTGTTGACCAGCGGATGGACGTTGACCGGCGCGCCGTCGCCGAGGCCGCGATCGAGCGCCAGCCGCACCGCACGCGCCTCGTCGTTGATCAGCGCCAGCGGCGTCACCGATCCCGGCTCGACGCCGAGATGGCGTTTCAGGCGCTCGGCGCTGCCGAAGGAGAGCCGGCCCGCACCCAGCACCTCGCCCAGCCGCTTGAGATCGATGGCGCGATCCTCGAGCGCCACCACCAGCCACATCTCCTCCTTCTTGTTGCGCAGGAAGAGATTCTTGACGTGATGCCCCGGCAGATCGCCGCGCAGCGCCTTGGCTTCC
>DATHNU010000853.1:0-3602 GCA_035485695.1 Reyranella sp.
TCTCGCCCGACCGCACCCTCAACTCGCTGTCGCGTGACAGCCGCATGGTCAAGGAGACCCTGTCATGACATCGAGCGCCCAACTGCAGCGCGAAGCCGACGCGGCGCGCGTCGGTCTTGCCGACACGCTTGGCCAACTGCGTGACGGCGTGGCGCCGTCCGCCCTTTCCGGCGAGGCGATCGCGCTGGTCAAGGACAGCGGCCTGTCGATTCTGAAGGCCTTGAGCGACTCCGCCCGCGCCAATCCGGTGCCGGCCCTGCTGATCGGCGCCGGCCTCACCATGTTGCTCACTCGCACCACCGGAAGCGACGTGATGGGCGTGGCCACGTCGACATTGAAGAGTGCGGCCGCCACCGGTGCCGGTGCGGCCCGCAGCGCTGCCTCGGGGCTGGCCGGTGCCGCCTCGAACGCGGCTTCCGGGATCGCCGGTGCGGCCTCCGGCGCAGCGTCGAGCGTTGCCGGTGCGGCGTCGGGTGTTGCCTCGAGCGTCGCTGGCGCGGCCTCGGGTGCAGCCGGTGCCGCCAAGGACGCCGTGAAAGGCGCCGCCGACCGCGCGGCGAACGCCGTCATGGATGCGGCGGGGACAACGAGCGATCGCGTCGCCGGAACGGCGGTGTCGGCGCATCAGACCGCGGTCGACAGCATGGCGTCGGTCAAGGACAGACTTCAGTCGGGCCTCGACTCGGGCAAAGCCGAGTTCGATGCAAGACGCCAGCAGGTCGGTGAACTGGCCGACGACGTGGCGGACCAGGCCCAGACGATGGCGCAACAGACGCGCCAGAGCTTTGCCCGCCTGATCGAGGAGCAGCCCATCCTGATGGCGGCCTTGGGCGCGGCGTTGGGCGCCGCTGTGGGCGCGGCGCTGCCGCTTTCCCAGTCCGAGAAGGATCTGATGGGATCGACCGGCGCCAAGGCGATCGACCTCGGTCGCGGGGCGCTCGCCAACGCCGCCGACGTCGTGCGCAAGGAAGCCGCTTCGGCCGATCTCGGCGCCAGGATGGGCCAACTCGCCGACAAGGTCGTGCAGACTGTCACCAAGGATGTCGTGAAGCCGGCGAACGCCTGACTTCCGTCCCTCTCCCTTAAGGATCCCTTGGGGGAGAGGTTAGGTGACGGGTGTGAGTTTCCTTCAGTTCACTGGTCAAAAGGGGCATTTTCGGGCGCTATGGCGCCCGAAAATTCGATCTATGGCGTGGATTGGTCAAAAGTTATGCTTGACATGTCCAAAGTATCACTTAAGACAAGGCCGAACACCCCTTCAGGAGTATCGGCCATGAACAGTCCCGGACGTCCAACGCTCTACAAACCCGAGTACGCCGGCCGCGCCCGTGAGCTCTGCGCACGCGGCGCTACCAACAAAGATCTTGCCGGCCGCTTCGGCGTAGTCCGCAGCACCATCGACCTGTGGATCGCCAGCCATCCCGAGTTCGCCGAGGCCGTGCAGCAGGGTCGCGACGTCGCCGACGCCAGCGCGGTCGAATCGCTGTTCACGCGCGTCACCGGCTACAACCACCAGGCCGAGAAGGTATTTCTTTATCGCGGCGAGCCCCGGACGGCGACCTACACCGCCCACGTTCCGCCCGAAACCAGGGCCTGCATGTACTGGCTGCGCAACCGCCGGCCGGAGGACTGGCGGGAGATCAGCGAGCGCGCGCTGCTCGAGCAGGCGCAACGGGAGGCGGCCGATGCGGCCTTGCGGGTTCAGATGGACCAAGCCGAAGAACGGCTGCGCCGTTGCCGGGAACAAGACGCGGAACGGGCCGCGGCTTCCAATGCCTGACGCTCTCGCCGCGCTACCGCGAATCGATTGTCTGCCGCACCTTGAATGCGAGGTGGTCGATGGTGAAGGGCTTGGGCAGGAATGCCGTGCCGACATCGACGATGCCATTGTGCACCACGGCGTTGCGCGTGTAGCCGGTCGTGTAGAGGACTTTCAGTCCGGGGCGGAGGGCCAGTGCCTTGTCCACGAGCTCGCGGCCGGTCATCTCGGGCATGACGATGTCGGTGAACAACAGCGTGATCTCGGGTCGGCGCTCGATCTCGCGCAGCGCCTCGCCGGGCGAGGCGGTGTGGATCACGCTGTAGCCCAGTTCGCGCAGCGCTTCGACCGACAGGTTGCGCACGCCGGCATCATCCTCGACCACCAGAACCAGCTCTTCGCGCCGCCCGAGTGGCGGCTGAGCGCCCTCATCGCTGGCCACGGGTGTCGGCCCTTCGCCGGTGTAGCGCGGCAGGTAGACCTTGACCGTGGTGCCGCGCCCGACCTCCGAATAGATCTTCACATGGCCGCTCGACTGCTTGACGAAGCCGAGGACCTGGCTCAGGCCGAGGCCCGTGCCCCTGCCCGGCTCCTTGGTCGTATAGAAGGGATCGAAGGCCTGGCCCATCACCTCGGGCGTCATGCCGGTGCCGGTATCCGACACCGAGATCATCACATACTGGCCGGGAGTCACCTCCGCGTGGGCGCGGGCATAACGCTCGTCGAGGTCGGCATTGGACGTCTCGATGGTGAGCTTGCCGCCGTCTGACATGGCATCGCGGGCGTTGACGACGAGGTTGACCAGCGTGCTCTCGACCTGGGCGGGGTCGGCGAACACGCGCCACAAGCCGCCGCTCAGGACGGTCTCGATCTGGATCGTCTCGCCGATCGTGCGCCGCAGCATCTCCGACATGCCGCCGACCAGCGCGTTGAGATCGAGCACGCGCGGTTCGAGCGGCTGGCGTCGCGAGAAGGCGAGCAGGCGCGTGGTGAGCGCCGCTGCGCGCTTGGCGCCTTCGTCGGCGTTGTCGATGAACCGCGCGACCCCCGGATGCTCGGTGCCGCCAAGACGGCGCCGCGCCATCTCCAGTGAACCGATGATGATGGCCAGCATGTTGTTGAAATCGTGGGCAATGCCGCCGGTGAGCTGGCCGACCGCCTCCATCTTCTGCAGCTGCATGACCTGGCTTTCGGCGGCGCGTCGTTCGCCGATTTCCTTCGCAAGCTGGACGTTGCTCGCCTGCAGCGCGATGAGGCGGCGGCGACTGTCGTAAAGCGTAAGGCTGCCCAGGATGAGAACGAGAAGCGCGCTGCCGATCACGGCCCACTGTCCGAACTCATTCAGCGAGGTGGCCCGGGCCGATCGTTGCTCGAACAGCCGCCGTTCCTCTTCGCTCATGCCAGCGAGGAGGCTGCGGACGCGCGCCATCGTCTCCTTGCCGCTGTCGTTGTTGATGATCGCGAGCGCTGCCTCCGGCCGGTTGGCCACCCGCAGGTCGATGGTCTCTTGCAGCTCGCCGAGCTTGGTGGCGATCTCGGTCTTGAGGTCCGCGATCGCGCGCTGCTGCACCGGGTTCGCCGCGGTCGCGCCCGCCAGCCGATCCAGTGCCGGACCGAGCTCGCGGCGCGCCGCGACGTAGGGATCCAGGTAGGTCAGCCGTCCGGTCAGCAGGAAGCCGCGTTGCCCCGTTTCCGCGTCGGTCACCAGGGTCTGGATGCGGTGGAGCTGCCCGTCGATCTCCAGGGTCTGCAGCACCTGGCGGGTCGCGTCGTCGCGACGGATCGACAGGAAGGCCGCAGCTGATGCGGCGATCAGCAACAGCAGGAATCCCAGCACCAAAGG
>DATHNU010000854.1:0-2465 GCA_035485695.1 Reyranella sp.
TGAGCCGCGCGCCACGATGGCGGCAGACATTGAGGAAGACTCTGACCTCGCCGTCGCGATGGCGTGCCATCAGCACCGGCACACCGCAAAGCTCGAAAGCGACGACGGAGCCCGGCTCAGAAAGCTGGTCGGCATGTCCCAGGCAGAGGGGCAGGCGCCGAAACAGCCGGTCGCGTTCGGCTTGGTAGCGCTGCGGGTTGTGATAGATCGCCGGATCTAGCCGCGCTTGATCGGCCTGCCAGTCGGCGCTCCCGCGATGGTCGAGCTCGCTGAGCAGGCGTTGGAACAAGTCCTGCCACGGCGGCGCAGCGATGGTCATCGTCATGTCGGTGTCTCCATCACTCGAAGGGATGGTGCGGCAAACGGCCTGGCCGATACTGCCTGCAGGCAAAAAGTGGTGATGGCGTCGACCAGCGTGCGCGTGTTTGGCAAATCGCCGGCTTCCGGCGCCAGCGGGCCGATCAGGCCTTCGCTGAGCGCACCCATCAGACAAGCCGCAGAGGCCGCCGCGTTCTGCAGCGGAAATTCGCCTTCGACCATGCCGTCACGGATCAGTCCCTCGAAGACATCGGAGAATGCGCGGCGATAGATGATGCGCGCAGCGTCTACCTCGGGTTCGGCCGGTTCGGCGATCATGGCCCAGGCCAGCCGCCGGGCGCGCACCGCGCGACGAGCGAAGACGCGCACGGCATCGGCCAGACGTGATGCAGCCGTGCCCTCGGCTCGCGCCACTGCCGCGACCACGTCGACCTCATGCTGGGCGTTCAACGCCAGGGCCTCGGCGAAGAGATCGCCCTTCGACGGGAAGTGGCGATAGACGGTGCCTGTGGCGACGCCCGCCGCTTCTGCCACCACCACTACTTGGGCGCCGCGAAATCCCACTTCGCCTACTACGGAGCGAACCGCCTGCAGGATGCGGTCACGCTTGTCCTGAAGCTGCTCCTCGACGCGCTCGGTTCGCCGGTAGGCCATAGAATGAATCCGTATTCAGCTCTTTCCCAAGAAATGAACCAGGATTCAGAACATGTCAATAGTCCCCTTTGTCAACCGATCAATTTGGCGAGGGCGGGCGAGAGGCCAATGCTCTCGACCGGCGCCGGGGGCGTGGCGGATTTGACAGGCTTCTGTCGGGCGAGCGCCTCGGCCATCGAGATCACGCAGGCGACTCCGTCGAGCAGCGGCGCATCGACCATCGTCCTCAACTTGGCTGCAAGCCCGGCCAGACCGGCACCGCCCAGGATGACCACGTCGGCGCCGTCCTCGCGCACGCAGGCGCTGCAGCCCTTGGCCAGCAGCGCCATCGCAGCCTTCGGGTTGCGCGCAATGTCGGCGCCGGTCGGCGCGACGGTGCGGATCGAGGCGAGCCGTGAGGCGAGGCCGTGGCTCGCCACGAACTCTTCCAGCATGGATTTCCAGCGCTCGCCGCCGGTGACGATCGAGAAGCGGTTGCCCATGGTGCAGGCTTGCAGGATCGAGGCTTCGGCCATGCCGACCACCGGCACTCGGGCGATCTCTTTGAGCGCTGCCAGGCCGGGATCGCCGAAGCAGGCCAGCACGACGGCGTCCTTGCGGCCACGGTCGTTGGCGAAGGCATCGACGGCGGCGTGGCCGGCGATGGCGTAGCCCACGCGCGAGGCGATGTAGCGCGGCCCGAAGGCGCCGGTGACGGCGCGCAGGCTCGTGCCCTTCGAGGCGAAGCGCCGGGCGGTCTTCAGCACCAGCTCGGTGATCGATGCCGTCGTGTTGGGATTGATCAGCAGGATGTCGGTCATAGCTGCATGATCTCTTTCAGCCGTGCAACGTCGTAATTTTCGCCGATCGACAGCGCGCAGATGCGCGAGACGTGGGCCATCGGCAGCCCGCTCTCTTCTTTCCAGGCGTTGAGCTGCGCCTGCGCCGCCTTGAGATCCTTCTTCGATGTTCCCGTCGCGCTGATCGGCACGCCGGCATCGCGCAGGCAAAGCAGCACGTGGCCCGACAGCACGAACGCGTCCCAGCCGAGGAAACGCAGCAGGTACTGGCCGCTGAAGCCGCCCAGCCGCGAGCCGCGCTTGGCGAACACCTCCAGCAGCCCGACCTGATCGTCGGCCGGCCAGCCGGCCAAGAACTTGCCGAAGCTGCCGTGCTCGGCCGCGATATCGCTCACGAACTTCGCGTTGTCGCGCACCGGCCGGATCTTCTGGGGATTGCGCACGATGCGCTTGTCGGAGGCGAGCTTCTCCCAGAACTCGGCCGGCTGGAACAACAGCCGCTTGGGATTGAACTCGAGGAACGCTTCCTCGAAGCCCGGCCATTTCTGATCGATGACGCTCCACACGAACCCTGCCGAGAAGACGCGTGCCGCCATTTCCGACAGCACGCGGTCGTCCGGAAGCTTGGCCAGCGCCTTGTTGTTGGGCTTCTTGGGCATCAGGCTCGCTAAAACCTTCTCGCCGCCCTTGCGCTTGGCGGCGCGCTCGCGGATG
>DATHNU010000855.1:0-3427 GCA_035485695.1 Reyranella sp.
ACCTTGGAGCGCCGCTCGACCATGGCCTTCATGGCGTTGACAGCGTCATGGCCGTGCTGCGGAGGCGGCCTGAACCCGAACGCCTTCTCGACATTGGCGAACATGACCGGATTGGGTTTCTCGGTGATGCCGACCGTACGGTTGCCCTGGACGTTCGAATGGCCGCGCAGCGGGCAGATGCCAGCGCCGGGCTTGCCGTAGTTGCCGCGCAGCATCAGCAGCGCGGCGACCTGCTGGACGTTGTGCGTGCCCTTGATGTGCTGGGTGATGCCCATGCCGTAGGTCACGATGGTCGCCTTGGACTTGATGTATGCGGCCGCGACGCCCTCCAACTCGGCTCGGGCAAGGCCACTGGCCTGCTCAATGTCCGCCCAATCCGTCGAACGCAAGTCGGCCGCGAACTCGGCGAAGCCGTTGGTATGCTCGGCGATGAATTCCTGATCGAGTGTGTCGCCATTTGTCTCGGCGGCATCCAGGATCGCCTTCATGATGCCCTTCAAGGCGGCGGCGTCGCCACCGACCTTTACCTGGTAGTAGGTCGAGGCGATGCGGGTCGAGCCGAAGGTGCCCATCTCGATGGGGTTCTGGGGATCGGCGAACCGCTCAAGGGCGCGCTCTTTCAGGGGATTGAACACGATGATCGGGACGCCGCGCCGCGCGCACTCGTGCAGTGTGCCCATCATGCGCGGATGGTTCGTGCCGGGATTGTGGCCCATGGCGATGATCAGCTCGCAATGGTCGAAATCCTCCAGCGAAACCGTGCCCTTGCCGATGCCTATCGATTTCGGCAACCCGACGCTGGTTGCCTCGTGGCACATATTGGAGCAATCGGGGAAATTGTTGGTGCCGTATTCGCGCCCGAAGATGTTGAACAGAAAGGCGGCCTCGTTGGAGGCTCGGCCGGAGGTGTAGAACTCCGCCATGTTCGGGTCCGGCAGGCCGCGTAGCACCTCGCCGATGCGGCTGAAGGCGGCATCCCAGGAGATCGGCTTGTAGGTGTCGGTGGCCTTGTCATAGGCCATTGGGTGCGTCAGCCGACCTTCGTTCTCCAGCTCGTAGTCGCTCCGGTTCAATAGCGCCGTGACGGTATGGGCGGCGAAGAATTCTGGCGGAACACGTTTTTCGGTCGCCTCCCAGGTGACCGCCTTGGCACCGTTCTCGCAGAACTGGAAAGTCGAGGTATGTTCCTTGTCCGGCCAGGCACAGCCCGGGCAATCGAAACCATCGGGCTTGTTCGTCCGCAGGAGGAGGAGCGGCGCTTCGGCAAGACGCATTTGCTCCGCGACCGCCTTGGCGGTGGCTTCCAGAGCGCCCCAGCCGCCGGCTGGTGCGTCGTAGCGGCGGACACCCGGAACATCGCGCTTCTCCATAGCATCGCTCCCTTTCTCGACGGCTGCGCGCCGTCCAAGCGTCGTGACAGGAGTTGAAACCGTTTATCCTCAGGCCGCATAGGGCGTCGACGGCGTCGGCGCTGACCTCACAGACAACAAAGCGCTAGTATCGGAAAGATTTAACGGGCGGGACCCCGCCGTGATCGTTGTCAGCTGATCTTCACTAATTCCTCCGGCTCGAGCAACGGCCGAGTGCGCATGGATCTCGTATGTTGGTCTCGGCACCGTCATCGGAATGAAGTAGACCCGGATGTGCCCGCCCGAACGAAGAAAGCGGCGCCGGTCCCCGAGAGCGCGCCAAAAGCGCGACTCGTGAGCTCAACGCCGCCGCAACCGAATGGCAGGAGCTTGAGCTGCTGCGCGAGAAATTCCGCGGCTAGCCGTCAGTCAGCAGATCCTCGAGCTTGATCGGAAAACGCCGCGCCCGCACGCCGGCGGCGTGCCACACCGCATTGGCGACGGCGCCGGCCGTGCCGGTGACCGCCATTTCGCCGACGCCCTTGATGCCGAGCGGGTTGACATGCGGGTCGTCCTCGTGGACCAGCAGCGCCTCGAGCGAGACGATGTCGGCGTTCACCGGCACATGGTACTCTGCGAGGTCGGCGTTCATGACGCGGCCGGAGCGGCGGTCGACGATCGCCTGCTCGTTGAGCGCAAAGGACACGCCCCAGATCATGCCGCCGTAGTACTGGCTCTGCACCAGCCGCGGATTGATCACGCGGCCGGCCGCGAAGGCGCCGACCAGCCGAGTCGTGCGGATCTGGCCGAGGTCGGGATCGACCTTGACCTCGGCGAACACCGCGCCGTGCGCATGCATGGCCCACGTCGATTGCGCGGCCGGATCGGCGGCGCTGGAGCCGCTGCCTTCGATCTCGGCCCGCCCGGCGCGTGCCAGGATGTCGGCGTAGCTCTCGCTGCGGCCTTCGTCGTCGCGGCGGTGCAGGCGGCCCTGGCGGGCGATCACGCCTTCATTGTCCGCGCCGTAGAGAGGCGAGCGCCGGTCGGCCGTCGCGAGCGCCGCGAGTCTGGCGATCGCATCACCGCCCGCGCTGTGGATCGCCATGCCCGCCGTGGCGGTATGGCCCGAGCCGCCGGCGATGCCGGCATCCGGCAGGTCGGAGCTGCCGGCCCGGAATTCGACCTGGTCGATATCGAGCCCCAGCCCGTCGGCCGCGATCTGCGCCAGCGCCGTCCAGGCGCCTTGCCCCATATCGTGCGCGCCGGTCTCGACCAGGCCGCTGCCGTCGCGCCTGATGACCGCACGGGCGCGGGCCTGGAACATGATGGCGGGAAACGTCGCCGTGCCGATGCCCCAGCCGATCAGGAAACCGTCCTTGTCGCGCATCTGCCGTGGCGCGATGGGCCGGCCCGCCCAGCCGAAGTGCTCGGCACCTCGCGCATAGCATTCGCGCAAGGCCTTGGAGGAGAACGGCTTGCCCGACATCGGCTCGACCTCGGCATAGTTCCTGAGGCGGAAGGCCAGCGGATCCATGCCGCAGGCTGCGGCTGCCTCGTCGATCGCACTTTCGAGCGCGATCGATCCGGTCGCCTCGCCGGGCGCGCGCATGAACATCGGCGTGCCGATGTCGGTGCGCACCGCCTCGTGGCGCGTCGCGATGGCCGGGCTGGCATAGAGCGTGTGCGAGATGTCGGCGGCCGGCTCGAAGAAGTCGTCGAAGGTGCTTGACATCGTCTTCGCATGATGGTCGAGCGCGGTCAGCGCGCCGTCGGCCGCCATGCCCAGCCGCAGCCGCTGGCGCGTCGGCGGGCGATGGCCGACCGGCCCGTACATCTGCTCGCGGCGCAGCACCAGTTTGACCGGCCGCCCGACCATCCTGGCGGCGAGGATGCCCAGCACCTGCGGGCCCGACATCAGGCCCTTCGAGCCGAAGCCACCGCCGAGGAAGGGGCTGCGGATATGGATCTTCTCCGGCGCGAGGCCGAACAGCCCGGCGATGCGGCCGCGCGCCATCTCCAGGCCCTGGCTCGGCGTATCGATCGACAGCGAATCGCCGTTCCAGGCGGCGACGATCGCA
>DATHNU010000856.1:0-4441 GCA_035485695.1 Reyranella sp.
CGCCAGGGGCCAGGCGGCCGCCGCGAGTCCGATGGCCTCGGCGGTCAGCACGGCACATCCGGTCGCAATCCAGGCGGTGCGAAGGGCCCGGCGGGAATCGCCGGCGCCAATGCTGGTGCCGATCAGAATGCCGGCCGGTCCACCGATACCATAGGTGAGCGGAACGAGCAGGAATTCCAGACGGGCGCCGGCTCCGTATCCTGCCACCGCGGCAACGCCGTGGACGCCCACGTATCCCGTGAGGATGGCGATCGTGATGTTCGTGGTGGAGCTCACCACCGTGGACATGCCGCCGACCCGGAGGACCTCCCAGGCAGGCTGCAGCCTGAGCTTCGGCGGCCGCAGCGAGGGATGCAGCACGCCGCGATGTCCCCATAGGTAGGCCGCGAAGCACAGGCTGCCGAGCGCGTAGTAGGCCAGGATCGCCACGGCGCCGCCGGCAACGCCCAGGCCGGCGATGCCGCCCAGTCCGAAAATGAGCAGGGGTGAAAGCGGCACGAGCAGCAGCGCGCCGCCACAGACGACGAAGACCGGCAGCATGAGATTGCCGGTCCCGCGCACGGTCGCGACCAGCAGATTGAAGAGCCAGATCAGGATGGCCCCGCCGAACACCAGGTTCGAATAGGTGAGGGCAGCGTCGAGGGAAGCACCCTCGGCGCCCATGGCCGTGTAGAAGAACGGCCCGAAGACCAGAATGAGTGCCGTCGTCAGCAGCCCGAGCGGCACGGCGAGGAAGATGGCATACCAGGCGAAATCGTCGGCCTGCGTGCGCTGGCCCCTGCCGAGCGCGCGGGCGATTGCCGAGACAAATCCTCCGCCGACCGATCCCTGCGAGATCGCCGTGAAGAGGGACAGCACGGGGAAGACCTGAGAGACGCCGGCCAAGGCATCGACGCCGAGCCTGGCGATGAAATAGATCTCGATCAGGCCGATGGATGCCTGCGTCACCATCACCAGGACGTTCGGCACGGCCAGCCGCAACAAGGTCGCCAGCAGCGGCGCTTCCAGCAGCCGCCGGGTACGGCTGTCGATCAGAGGGGGCGCCGCCAGGGCAGCCATTGCTTGGTCGGTCATGGTCACCTCACCTTCACGAGCAGCGCTCTATGGAAACCGATCGGTTTCCACTAACATGGAGAACTATTAGCTGTTCAGAAGGGTTGGAAACAGATATGTTTCCTCATGATCGACCCAAAGGAACCGACGCCGACCCGCGAGAGAATCCTCGAAACCGTGGATCGTCTGTTCTACCGCCAGGGCATTCGCGCGGTCGGCGTCGATGCCATCGCGGCGGAACTCGGCATCAGCAAGAAGACGCTGTATCGGCACTTCCCTTCCAAGGACGACCTGGTCGTCGCTTACCTGAAGGGACGGTTCAGGCCGCTGCCCGCGGACTCCGACAGGCCGCCCGCCGAACAGATCCTGAAAAACTTCGAGTGGTTTGCACGTTCGCTCGCGATGGCCGAGGACTATCGCGGCTGCGCCTTCCTGAACGCGCTCGCCGAGTTGGGCAGCGAAGACAGCGAGGCGAGAAAACTGGCTATCGCCTACAAGGAGAGCCGGCGACTCTGGTATCGCGCGCTCCTGTCGCGGCTCGAGGTCGATGATCCGGACACGCTGGCGACGCAGCTCGCGCTGCTGATCGACGGGGCTTACGCTGCCATGCTGGTCCGCAAAGATCCCTCCGTAGGCAACGCGGCAATCGCCGCCGCCCGTGTCCTGCTCAAGAATGCGGGAATCCCCATTGCCGCCGGGAAGCCCGCGTCAGTGATTCGCTAAGGGCGTCCTGCGATTCTACAGAACCACCTCATCCTGAGGAGGCGCGCAGCGCCGTCTCGAAGGATGGGCAACACGCGCGTACTGTGGCCCACCCTTCGAGACGCATCGCTGCGCGATGCTCCTCAGGGTGAGGTGGATGGGTTTCTGTCGGAAAGACTCTAAGTGCGTCCTACGATTTTCCGGAGCTCTTCGCGACATGGCTGATCATGGCGTCAACGCGCGAGAGAAAAGTCTTAAGAAGCGGCGAGTTGTTGGCCTTGTGGTAACCCAGGACGAGGTCGATCGACGGCGCCGCACCGGCCAGCGGACGGCTGATGACCGACAGGGTCAGGAAGTTCCGGGCGAAATCAGGCAACAACACCACGCCCTTGGTTGACGCCACGAGCGATATCGCCATGGAGAGATATTCGACCCTGTGCGTCGGCTCGAGGACGATGCCCGAACGCCGGATATAATCTTCAGTGATCGAGCGCAGGACCGGGGCCTGGTCCGCCATGCCGATGAACGTCTCGCCAACAAGATCTCTTGGAGCGATCGCCTCGCGCGACGCGAGACGATGGTCGCTCGGCAGGACGACGATCAACGGTTCCCTGACCAGGACCTTGTAGACGAGATCGGGGTAGCGCTCCTCCGGCCGCAGGAAGGCCGCATCCAGCTTTCCGGTCGCGAGACCCTCGGCAAGCTGCGGCGAATGCTTGCTGGAGATGGTGACCTCGATCGTGGGCAGTTCCTCGCGCAGGACATGCATCGTTGCCGGCAGCCATTCGGGCTCGCAGCCGCTCAGGAACCCCAGGGCCAGCGTCCTCTCTTCGGGGTGAGCCGCGCGCCGCGCGGCGGCGGCCGCCGCTTCGACCTGCGCCAGCGCCAGCCGGGCGTGATCGAGAAACGTCCTGCCCGCCGCGGTCAGCTCGATGCCGCGCGCGCTGCGGGTCATGAGCCTGGCACCGACTTCGGTTTCCAGCTCGCGCAGCTGGCGGCTGAGCGATGGCTGGGCCGTGCGCAAGCGCTGCGTGGCGGCGACCGTGATGCTCTTCTCCTCGGCCACGGCGATGAAATAGCGGAGGTGCCTGAGTTCCATGCTGCCCATGCCTGAGAAGTATGAAGCTCAACCTACAAAGTCTTTCCGGAGGGCGCCAGAGACGCCCAGATACCCGCCATCAGCCGCTGCCCGCATTCGGCTGCCATACCTGGGAGGACTGGACCATGAGCAATCCGGTTGCCTTGATTGCCGGCGGCCTGTCCGGCATCGGACGCGCCGCCGCCATCGCGTTTGCCAATAGCGGCGCCAAGGTGACGGTTCCGATGGGTCCGCTCGGCCTCTCGGAGGAGCTTGCCAACGCGATTGTCTTCATCGCGTCGGACGAAGCGTCATTCATCTCCAGGCGCCAGAGCCACCCAGATCAACGCCATCAGCCGCTGCAGCAGCCAGCGGCCATACCTGGAAGGACTGGACCATGAACACTCCTGTTGTCTTGATCACCGGCGGCCTCAGCGGCATCGGGCGCGCCGCCGCCATCGCCTTTGCCAAGAAAGGCGCCAAGGTAGTCGTTGCCGGCCGGCGCGATGACGCCGGCAAGGCTCTTGCGAAGGAACTGCGCGCCTTCGGTTCGGAGGCAGAGTTCATCAACGCCGACGTCCGCAAGGAAGATGAGGTCCGCGCCCTGGTCGACCAGACCGTCGCGCGGTTCGGCCGCCTCGATGTCGCGGTGAACAATGCCGGCACCGAAGGCAAGCCGGGGCCGGTGACCGAGCAGACGGCCGAAACTTACGCGGCGACCTTCGACACGAACGTCCTCGGCGTGATCCTCAGCATGAAGCACGAAGTGCGCGTCATGCAGGGACAGGGCAGCGGCAACATCATCAACATCTCCTCGACCTACGGGCACGAGGGTGCGCCGGGCGCCTCCCTCTATGCCGGCAGCAAGCACGCCGTCGAAGGCCTCACCCGGTCGGTGGCGCGCGAGATCGCCAAGTCGGGGATCCGGGTGAACGGCGTGGCCCCCGGTCCGACGGACACCGGCATGCTGACCCGCTTCACGCGCACGCCGGAGAACAAGACGGCTTTGACGACGACGGTTCCGATGGGTCGCCTCGGCCTCTCAGAGGAGCTAGCCAACGCGATCGTCTTCATCGCGTCGGACGAGGCTTCCTTCATCACCGGCCATGTCCTCCACGTCGACGGCGGCAAGACCGCCGGCTGATCCTGCGAAAGGAACAGGACCCATGAGCACGACCGAGGCGAACCGGACGAACAACGGCGCGATCGAAGATCTCGACGTCATCTTGGTCGGCGCGGGATTCGCCGGCCTCTATCTCCTCGACCGCCTGCGCAGCATGGGCATGGCCGTCCAAGTGTTCGAGGCCGGGGGCGGACTTGGCGGCGTCTGGTACTGGAATTGCTATCCCGGGGCGCGCGTCGATTCTCCCGGCCCGATCTACCAGTATTCGCGCGACGACGTGTGGCAGACATGGCAGTTCAGCGAACTCTATCCGTCGTGGCAGGAACTGCGCGACTATTTCCGCTACGTCGACGACAAACTCGGCCTCAGCCGCGACATTCGCTTCAACAGGCGCGTGAACGAGGCGCAATTCGACCCGGGGCATAATCGCTGGATCGTCCGTTCAAGCGATGGCTCCGTCGCGCGTGCCCGCTATCTCGTGCTCT
>DATHNU010000857.1:0-2181 GCA_035485695.1 Reyranella sp.
GGACTACCGCGAGCGCGAGACCCATCCGCTCGACTTCATCGGGCTGGTGCTGTTCGGCGGCGGCATTGCGCTCCTGTCCTACGTGCTGGAAGTGTTCGGCGACCACAGCCTGAGCGGGCCCGAGATGCTGGGCCTGCTCGCGCTCGCCGCCTTGCTGCTGGCCGGCTACGGCCTCCGCGCCAGTCTGACGGCGTTTCCGCTGCTCAATCTCGGCCTGTTCAAAATCCGCACCTTCCGCGCGGCGGTGAGCGGCGGCTTCGTCGCGCGCCTCGGGCTGGGCGGCATCCCGTTCCTGTTCCCCTTGCTCTACCAGATCGGCCTCGGCTTCTCGCCGGTCCAGTCGGGCCTGCTGGTCCTGCCGCAGGCCGTCGCGTCGCTCGGCATGAAGGCCATCATGCCGGCGATCCTGGCGCGCCTTGGCTACCGCACCGTGCTGGTCGGCAACACGATCGTCGTCGGGCTGCTGATCATGTCGTTCTCGACCGTGGGCGCCGACACCCCGATCTGGCAGATCGTCCTGCAGGCCTTCCTGCTCGGTTTCTTCACGTCCATGCAATACACCAGCATGAACACGCTCGTGTATGCCGACATCACGGGCCCGCAAACCGGCGGCGCCAGCACGATTGCCGCCACCGGCCAGCAGCTTGCCATCAGCTTCGGCGTGGCCGGCGCCGCCTTGATCGCCGCCATCTTCGTTCCGCCCGAGATGCACTCGCATCCCGACGTGATCATTCACGGCGCCCAGCAGGCCTTCCTGGCGCTGGGCCTGTTGACCGTCGTGTCGTCGGCGGTCTTCCTGGAGCTCAGGGCCGACGACGGTGCGGACATGAGCCGCCACGCCGCGGGCCCTCGACTGCCGGCCAAGCAGTAGTGCCGCCGGCTTGCCTTCAGACCGTCGGATTGAGGCGCCAGATCGCCACGTTGAGCACGGTCGCGAACGCCACCCACGCGACATACGGCAACATCAGCAACGCCGCCACCTGGTCGACGGCACGAAAGGCGAGCATGGTGACCAGGACGGCAACGTCGAGCACGACGATGGTGGCGACCGCCGAGGCGATCTTCTGCAGGCCGAAGAACACCACGGTCCAGCCGAGATTGATCGCGAGCTGCAGCGCGAACAGCGTCAACGGCCCGCGTGTGGTGTCGCGGTCGGCGCTGCGCCACACGCGCCACGCCGCCACGCCCATCAGGATGTAGAGCACGGTCCATACCGGGCCGAACACCTCGTCGGGTGGATTGAAGGACGGCTTGACGAGGCCGGAATACCAATTCTCGACGCTGGTTGCGGCGATCGAGGCGCCGAGCGCGCCAACGCCGAGGCAGAGCGCCACGAACAAGGCCAGGCCGATGAGATCGACCAAGCGGCTGCGGACGGGCATGGCAGGACTCAATGAAGCAGGCTGGCGCCGACATTGATCGTCAGCGCGAGGATGGCGGTATTGAAGGCGAAGGCCACGACTCCGTGCACCAAAGTGAGGCGACGCATGGCGCGCGAGATGGTCTCGACATCGCCGGTCTGGGCCGCACAGCCGATGACGAAGGAGTAATAGAGGAGATCCCGATAGTCCGGCGGGCGGTTGCCGGGAAAGTGCAGGCCGCCCGGACCGTCGTCGTCGGGCTTGTAGTAGACGTTGGCGTAGTGGAGCGTGAAGACCACGTGGGTGAACGTCCAGGACAGCGCGACGGTTAGCGCCGTGATGACAAGCCCGAGCGCCAGGGGTTCGCGCTTGCCGGTCAGCGATGCCAGCTCGGCGAAGATGGCGACGAAGCTGGCGGCGGCGCTGGCGATCACCAGCACAAGGATGACCCAATCACCCTCGTCGTAGAGTGCGGCGCGGTCGTGGCAGGTCTCGACCGTCGACTGCATCATCATGGTGAGGGTGGCGCTGACATAGAGCGCCGTCATGACATCCCAGGCGAAGATGAATCGCGTCGCCGGATAGAGCCTGTCCGGCAGCACCGCGAAGAGCAGCAGGCCCGCGACGACGGACAGCAGCAGGCGGCGGCGGCCGACGACGAAGCGGACCATTCGCGAGTGCCGGAAAGATCTTTTAGCCATGGGTTCTCCCTTGGACCACTCTGCCATCTCGGCGGGTTGCTGCAATCGGTGTAATGTCGAAACGATGCTGTTCGATGCAATGGATCTCGGCGCCACCTTCGTGTTCGCCATCAGCGGCG
>DATHNU010000858.1:0-3746 GCA_035485695.1 Reyranella sp.
TGTGCGACATCAACCAGCGCTGGCGGCCGGAACAGGCGATCGATATCGGCAGCCGGGTCGAGGATGTCGGCCTGTTCTGGCTCGAGGACGTGACCGCGGCCGACGACTTCCCGGGCCTCGCCCGCGTCACCGCCGCGCTCAGGACGCCGGTCGCCGGCGGCGAATATGTCTGGGGCATCGTTCCCTTCCGCCACATGATCGAGGCACGCTCGGTCGACATTGTCATGATCGACCTCGCCCGCGTGGGCGGCGTCAGCCAATGGATGAAGGTCGCCGGCATGGCGGAGGCGTTCAACCTGCCGGTGGTGAGCCACGTCATGCCCGAGATGCTGGTACACATGGTGGCCGCCTGCCCGAATGGGCTCACCGTGGAATACATGCCGTGGATGCTGGCGCTCTACGAGGAGACGCCGGCGATCGAGAACGGCCAGCTCGTGCTGCCGACCAAGCCGGGCCTGGGCCTGAAGTTCGACGAGAAGGCGATCGCCTCCTTCAAGGCGTGACGGGACGATGGCCAAGACGCTCTTCATCGACTCGACGCCGGACATCGATCGCGTTTGGCGCAAGGTCCATGGGCCCAAGGATATTGCGATCGCCGTCAATATGGGACCGGTCGCCGCGAGCGACGTTCCGAAGACGATCGCCGGCTACGACACAGTGATCAACGACGCGACCTATTTCAACGCGGCCACGCTCGGCCAGTGCACGGGCCTGAAGCACATCGTCTTTCTCGGCACCGGCGCCGCGAGCTTCGTCGACCTCGATGCCGCCGCCCGTCTCGGCATAAAGGTCTCGACCATCAGCGGCTACGGCGACACGACCGTCGCCGAGCATGCCATGGGCCTGGTCTTCGCCGCGGCGCGGCACATCGCGACCATGCACGGGATGGTCCGTGGCGGCGGCTGGCGGCCCATGCAGGGCATGGAGCTCAAGGGCAAGACGCTGGGCATCGTCGGCCTGGGCGGCATCGGCCGCGAGATGGCACGCATCGCAAAGGGCGTCGGTCTGAAACCCATCGCCTTCAACCGGTCGCCGGTCGCCGATCCGCCCGTGCCGATGGTGACGCTCGACGAGTTGCTGGGGCGTGCGGATATCGTCAGCCTGCATCTTGGCCTTAACGATGCGACGCGCGGCTTCCTGGGTCGCGCCAAGCTCGAGAAGACCAAGCCCGGCGTCATCGTCGTCAACACCGCGCGGGCCGGTGTCGTCGACGAGGCGGCGCTGATCGAGTGCCTGCGGTCCGGCCATGTCGGCCATTATGCGACCGACGTGTTCGCCCAGGAGCCGGTGCCGCCGGACGAGCCGCTGCTCGCGCTCGACAACGTGACGCTGACGGCGCATGCGGGCTACAATACGCCGGAGGCGGCGATGACCATGTATCGTCGCGCCATCGATCTCGCGGCCGCCGGTTGATCGGAGGATGACATGCCCGTGCGGGTGATCGGAATGATCGGCGTCGCCCCGCCCAGCGGCGAGGCCACCGTCCACATCATCAAGGGCGGCATCTCGGTGCCCTACCTGCGGTCCTACGCCCAGGCGCACGATGCGGCCGGCTTCGACCTGGCGCTGGTGGGCTACACGGCCTCCTCGGCCGAGGGCTTCCTCGTCGCCCAGTATGCCGCCCAGCACACCGAACGACTGGGCTTCCTGATCGCCCACCGGCCGGGCTTCGTTGCGCCAACCCTGGCCGCGCGCAAGATCGCGACCTTCGACCATCTCACCAATGGCCGCATCGCCTTGCACATCATCTCCGGCGCCAGCGACGCCGAGCAGGAAGGCGACGGCGACTTCGCGCCCAAGGAAGAACGCTACCGTCGCGCCGCGGAATATATCGAAGTGATGAAGCTCGCCTGGACGAACGAGCGGCGGTTCGACTTCACCGGCGCGTTCTACCGGGTGTGCGGCGCGAAATCCGACGTGCATCCGCTGCAGAAGCCGCATCCGCCGCTGTTCTTCGGCGGCTCCTCGGAAGGCGCGCTGGCGATGGGCTCCAAGCACTGCGACGTGTTCGCGATGTTCGGCGAGCCGCTCGCCGCCACCGCCCGGCGCATGGCCGAGTTCCGGGCGCGGGCCGCGCAGTATGGCCGCTCGCCCACCTTCAACATGTCGTTCCGGCCGATCCTGGGCGCCACCGAAGGCGCGGCGTGGGACCGTGCGCGGCGCATCCTGGCGTCGGTCCAGAAGCCCGGCGATCCGACCGGCTTCGGCAACGACAAGAAGCCGCTCGACCAGTCGGCGCGGCGCCTGCTCGAGTTCGCTGCCCAGGGCGAGACGCATGACGAGCGGCTGTGGATGCCGATCGCCGAGGCGACGGGCGCCATGGGCAACACCTCGTGCCTGGTCGGCACGCCCGAGCAGGTCGCCCGCGCCCTGCTCGAATACTACAAGCTCGGCATCCACTCGTTCCTGATCCGTGGCTTCGATCCCTTTGAGGACACCGTCGATTTCGGCCGCGAGCTGATCCCGCGCTTGCGGGCAGGCGCCGCGGAGCTCGATCGCGCGAAGGCCGCCTGATAGCAAGGTCTCTGCTTTGGGAAGGCCCGTCCGGCCGGGGAGAGGCCAGACGGGCCACTGGCGGCCTGTCTAAGGGTGGGATCACCAGGTCCGCCAGAAAACGTTGAAATTGATGCAGCGATTACAGCCTGTACTGGCATCAGGAGTCTGGTCGCTTTTGAACAGAGAGTGCTGGCATGCGCGAGCAGGCCCAAGCTCGGCCGGTGCCCTGCCGCGCGCAGGCGACCAGGCATCCATGCCGGCATCTCCGGCCGCCGGGTCGCACGTCGAAGCTCAGCTCACGAAGCGCACCAGAAAAAGCGGTTCTGCCGGATCGCTGGGCGTCTTATGCTTGGCGGCGAAACCGTCATTACCGCCAGAAATGAATTCCCAGGAGGAACGAGCGCTATGGCTTACAAGATCATGATCATGGGCGCGTCCTACGGGTCGCTGCTCGCCTCCAAAGTCCTGTTCGGCGGCCATTCGGTGCACCTGATCTGCCTGCCGGCCGAGGCGGACCTCATCAATTCCGAGGGCTTTCGCGTGCGCATGCCGATCCGCGGCCGCAAGGACCCGATCGAAATCGACTCGCGCAAGCTTGCGGGCAAGGTATCGGCGGGCGGTACCGCGGGCGTCAATCCCGGCGACTACGACCTCGTCGGCCTCGCCATGCAGGAGCCGCAATATCGCTCGCCGGGCGTGCGCGAGCTTCTGGACGCGGTGGCCAAGTCCCGGGTGCCCTGCATGTCGATCATGAACATGCCGCCACTGCCTTATGTGAAGCGCATCGCCGGCCTCAACTACGATCTGCTGAAGCCCGCCTACACCGACCCTACCGTGTGGGACAGCTTCGATCCCGAGACCCTGACCCTGTGCAGTCCCGATCCGCAGGCGATTCGCCCGCCGGAGGAGAAGGTCAACGTGCTGCAGGTCACCTTGCCGACCAACTTCAAGGTCGCACGCCTGAAGGACGAGAAGTCGACCGCCATCCTGCGCCAGCTCGAGAAGGACATCGACGCGGTGCGCTTCGACGCGGGTGACGCCAAGATCGAATTGCCGGTCAAGCTACGGGTCTACGACTCGATCTTCGTACCGCTCGCCAAATGGGCGATGCTGCTCGCCGGCAACTATCGCTGTGTCACCAAGGACGGCATGCGGACGGCGCAGGAAGCGGTCCATAGCGATATCGAGACCTCGCGCTCGGTCTACAACTTCGTCAACGATCTCTGCGTCAAGCTGGGCGCCAACCCGGC